>JAESRR010000072.1 GCA_016764535.1 Cohaesibacteraceae bacterium
CCACTCGCAGCCACCAATACAAGGCCAACAAATGCCAGTGCAGCCATCATCCAGAATCCATATCCGGCAAAATTATCATAGAGCGGACCAGAAATTATAACTCCAATTGCCATCACCAGCCCTCCAATCGAGAGATACAACGTCTGAGCTGTACTGGAACTTTTATCCGGTACAACACTGCCAATAAAAAACATGGTTCCCAGATGTGTCGCACCAAAACTAATACCGTGTAGCGCCTGCAGTGCGATCAGCCCCGTGGCACCCTCAACAACCGGAAATAGTCCCCAACGTACGATCGCGGCACATCCCCCCAGATAGATCAGATTTTTCCAGCCCAGTGCTTTTTGAAGTTTGCCCGAAACAGAAAATAAAGCCACTTCAACGGCAACACCTATAGCCCAGAGATAACCTATAAAGCTGCCATCGATATCATTGGCCTGCCAATACAGAGTACCAAAGCTGTAGACCATCGCATGGCTCGCCTGTATAAAACTCGCCGCCAAAAGCATAACAAGAAATACAGGCCTGAGTAGCGGCAAAAATTGTTCCCGCCCCAAGAAACTAGCTGATTTGACACTGGTTTGACGCAAATTTGATGGTGTGCCCTTTGGATCTCGCGGGACAAAAAGCGACAATATGAAGACCATAAAATTGGCACCGACAAAAATCGGTAAAATTATCTCGAAACCATAGGCATCAAGAGCAAATCCCCCGCCAATATTTGCCCCGATATAAGCAGTCGACCCCCACAATCTCATGCGACCATAATCTGCACCCAGATACTTCGCTCCGAGTAAAGCAATGGCGTCTGAAATTGGAACAAGTGCACTATAAAATACTGTTGA
Organism: Cohaesibacteraceae bacterium; assembly: GCA_016764535.1. Lineage (GTDB taxonomy): Bacteria > Pseudomonadota > Alphaproteobacteria > Rhizobiales > Cohaesibacteraceae > JAESRR01. The sequence continues at coordinate 846 of JAESRR010000072.1, forward strand.
AACGGTCATTATACTTAAATARKACCAAAAYCCGTCGRCTACATAGAGTACACAAGTGGATAACAACGCAAAAAASGAAAAAAAATACAATCCGGTACGTCTATTTTCCARYCGATCCGAAAGCATTCCCATTAAAGGWGAAAAGAACACCCGCACRAGYAGAGGGAYGCCAAATATCATGGCTATCTCATTGGAAGATAGGCCTTTTCCCTGRAACCAAACRGGCATGTATGGAGCGGCTATCCCGGTCACCAGAAATATTCCACCGAAATAGACCGATAGACGCGGGACAAACGCGCGAGAATTTTGTCGTACCATTGCACCACTTCCAACAAAAAAATAAGCTTAACGTAAGGATTCGTTTTTATATTTGAATCGTGTCTGGATTGATATCGATCTTTATGAAACAGGAACGGGCAAGGTAAAAGGTAGATGAGTGAAAACGCTTTAACGACATCGGAACCTTCCCCTTTACAGCAGGCTGACTACGACGCCATACAAAATGCAGTAATGGAAACAGCCCGGGGTCGCTGGTTTTTAACCGAGTATGCGCGACGTAATAGATCCGCCGATACAGATTCGGTATTGGGATCAATTGCAAAACTTGAAAAGATAATGGTTCGCGAGCGTTCAACCGGCGCGTCCATCAATCGTATCCGATATGACCTTGCCGATATGGCAGCCGCAATTAAGAAAACCAAAGAAGAAATACACGAAATTCAAGCCGATTCCGACAAGGATCTTGGACGTTTCGAGCAGGCCACCAGTGAACTGGACGCAATTGTTACCCAAACAGAAAGCGCGACGTCCGATATCCTTGAAGCTGCGGAAAAAATTCAGGAAATCGCCTGGACATTTCGTGAGCAGAAAATTGAAGAAGCCAAATGTGACGAACTGGACATTGCAGCGACCAATATTTATATGGCCTGTTCTTTCCAGGATCTGACCGGTCAACGCATTTCCAAAATTGTTCATGCCCTGCATTACATCGAAAAACGCGTCGATCGTATGGTGGATATATGGGATCTTGAAGCGGAAACGGAAGAGCCGGAAATTGAAGTCAGTGCCAATGAAGTTGAATTGGACACTGATAAATCCGATCCTGATGAACTGGTAGCATCTGGCGGTGGCAATCCATTGGATGAGAGACCCGATGCTCATTTGCTAAATGGACCGTGTATGGAAGGTGATGGAAACGATCAAAGCGCAGTCGATGATATGTTTTCAAACGTGACGATTGATGAAAATGTAACTGATGTATTCGATTCTATCGTCCTTGATGAGGATGATTTTGACAAAATCGAGGTTAGTTCCGACGAAGGCGAAGAGTCTCCTGCTCTTGAACTGGACGCAGAAACGAACAGCGACGCCATCACCGTAGATGACCTTGATCCTGTCGATACCGAACTGTCGGCGGAAGAAACGCGAGAAACAGAAGAATCGAACAATGAACCCGTCGTGTTTGCTGAATCAAATCCAGATGACACAGCCCAATCAATGGGTAACGTAATTGACGAAGATCTACTTGATAAAGAATTTGAAAATCAGGACGTGTTTGAATCAAATTCCAATAATGACAAATCCGCTCTGAAAGCCGACGCCATATCAACAGGCAACAGCCTTCAGGAAGTTGACGACGATGAGGAAGATACACACAAAAGTGCCATCGGAGATGACATGTCATTAAGTGACCGCATCACTTTATTCAGTTAGATCAACATTATTCACGATTGATAACCGGAGCAATGTTCAAGGCTGGCAGGCACTGGCTCTACACTTGTTTTTAACAAAATTTTACAGTCCGCAGCTCAGAAATTGAATCAGAGCATGTGATTTTCTGGCCAGCAATGGGGTCGTGATAGGTTTATCTGCWATCCTGAATCCAGACATCTACGATGTCTTCAATTTTGAAACTAAATGGTTTCAAATCCGGAATTCCATTCTTTAAAAAACTGATGCACCGGGCCTGTACCAGATCCGGCTTTGATTTCGTCTGCATGAAATATTGTTTGTGCTGTCCATGATTTCGCCAGTCTCACCGCCTTTTCCATAGAATGTCCGCTGGCTAAAAAAGCCGTAATTGCAGATGAAAGCGTACAGCCCGTGCCATGCGTGTTTATGGTCGGGTGCCGTACACCTTCGATCCATTCTCCTCCCGTATCGGTCAACAGGAAATCAGCGCTGCCCTCTTCTCCAGAGTGACCGCCTTTCATCAACACRGAACCGGGWCCCAAATYCTTYAAAGCTTTTGCCTGSGWTTCAATTTGAMGTCGATTTTGYGCCACTTCAACRTSRAGCAATCGTGCAGCTTCCGAAAGATTGGGCGTGAGCAGTGAGGCAAGCGGTAACAACCGTGTCTTAAGTGAATTTAATGCCTGATGTGATGCAAGATTATGTCCACTCGAAGAAATCATTACAGGATCAAGAACAATATTATTAATTCCAATATCAGATAAAAATCCAGCCACGGATAAAATTGAACCTTCATCCGGGAGCATACCAATTTTGATTGCATCGACCTTAAAATCCAAAAAAATCGACTGCAATTGCTTTTTTATCATTGGTGCAGGTACGATATGAACAGCCTGAACACCACGCGTATTCTGGGCGGTTATCGCGGTAATAATTGTTACACCATATACACCAAGGGCCGAAAAGGTCTTCAGGTCAGCCTGAATACCGGCCCCGGCACAACTGTCGGAACCGGCAATAGAAACTGCAATGGCTGTCATTGGGGCTCCATACGATCATGAGTTGCTCCTGATGAAAGGATTAATGGTTGCAGGAGCATATTGTTTAGAATTGCCCTGTTGGTAAATTCAGGCAACAACGTTGAATGTCACACAAACAACTTTTTTAAACCTTTATTCGCTGGATATGTAAAGTAAAGCGAAGACAGAATACCATTCATTCAGAAAGGACTATTCCAGTGAAACCGGGAAATCTAATGAATAGAATTGCAATCCTTGTTTTTATAGCGTCGATGCTCTCACTACCCGTCACAAATGCCCAATCACTACCACCTGAACAAATAAAATCCATTCTGAATGTTACAAAAGGCAGTTGGGTCGCTTTTCGCGACTATGATGGCAAACAGCTAATCTATTTCACGCATCTGGAAGCCTGGAAATGCGGATTGATTCGCGTCCAGTATGGGATCAATGATGCGCCGATAAACAAGGACTGGCTGTTGGATCCCTGCAATTCTAAAACACCAAACAGAATACAAAAAGACAATCTATATTTGACATTTGCGGCAGGTTCCGTTTTGACAATCGACATCATTTTGACATTTGACGACGGGACTGAAAGTGAATCAAAACGATTTTCCTATGCTCCTGAAACAGCATTAAAATAACAGCGAGCACCCTAACAGAGATCAGGGCTCGGCATCAGGAGCCGGAAGGTGTTCGGGCCTTCCTCGCCCTTACATTCAATATGCCTAAATTGCTTTCACGCAGAATTATAAATATTCCCGCAGTCATCACAATTGTGCACCCGATAATTATGTTCATTGCGGGCACATCACCGAATACAAAATAGCCAATCAATACTGCCCAGATCATGCTGGTATAATCAAATGGGGCAATAACCGATGCTTCAGCATAAAAATAACTTCGCGTCAGCAACATCTGCGCAACACCACCAAACAAGCCAATCAGGACAAGTATTATTGCTGTTTTCAGATCGGGCATTATCCAGCCAAACGGGATTGTCATGAGCGCAAAAATAGTAGCAGAAGCAGAAAAATAAAAAACGGTTGCTTCCGTCTTTTCTGTTTTCACGAGCTGACGAACAAGAATTGTGGCAACAGCCATCAATAATGTTCCGGCAATCGCAAATGTCGTTCCGGCATCAATACCATTGGAAGAAAACAGTCCCAGTCGGGGATACAGGATGATCAAAACACCAATCAAACCCACAATAACAGCCGTCCAACGATAAAAACGAACCTTCTCACCCAATATAATGACCGCAAGTACAACAACCAATAACGGAGCCGCATATGTAATCGCTGTGAGATCTGGCAAAGATATAAGAGCCAGAGCCGCAAAAAAACAGAACATGGCTGCGGAACCCACCAAAGATCGAATTATGTGCATACCGGGTCGGGATGTTGCAAGGACGGAAAGCAATGTGCCCCTGTACAGGGGCAATACAAGCAAAGGAAAGATGCCAAAGAAAGAACGGGCAAATACAATCTCACCGGTCGGGACATGGCCGGAAACAGATTTAATCAATGCCCCCATGATGGAAAACACAAAAACCGCCAGGCATTTCAGCCCGATGCCAACAGAAGGTTGCATGAAAAGACTCCAGAAGAGGAGAACTCAATGCATCACGAATTGCGCACATTATCAAGGACAATGATATCTTCACAGGGAGCCTGGCAAAAGTCTTCAAGCCAGTCGAAAAATTTCATCACATCCGAAGAACGTAATGGTTCCATTTCAAACATCATGTTCATCCACAATCCATCAAGAGCCAGTCTGACAGTGTGGGATTTCATAGGATGAAGTCCGTCTTTTTCCAGCAAACACATCAATTCTTTTTGCCGCAACCGGATGGGAGAAATCAATTCCGGGCAATATTGAACAGATTTAAGCATCATGCCCGCAATGGCCGAAAAATGCCGCTCTTCKACATCYCKCCTSGCATGCCTSACAAACGCCCGGGTAAATGCWCCTGGCGCTTCATCCTGACCAATCTCTTCCTCGATACTAACCAGAAATGTATCATGCATCCGGTCCAGYAATGTYTTYACCAGATCAAAYAAATCGGGAAACATTTYCCTGATTTCGCGCWCTTCAATTCCACATGCTTCCGACAAAACGTCAAAAGACAGAATGATGCTATCATTTTGCTGCGCCAGCAATGCTGCCGATTCAAGAACTATTTCTTTCAGCTGTTGATCGCGAGATTGCATGAACCGCCCCTTTTGGTTCTCCGGCCAGAACAACCGGCTAATATCCTCCAGTTAGGCATTGTCGAAGTGTATTACAATCGGCCCAATCATTWATTTGTGATATTTCGCAAGAAATGCATATGATGCTGCCAGGACACCAGGAATCACAGCGCTTCTTCACTTCCAAAAGCATGATCAATTCGATGATGCAAAATTCAACTCACGAGCACCGGCATCCAAAATTCCATCCAGCAAATATGCCTGCGTTTCAAAAACTTTTTATCTCAATTGCCGGACAATACCAAAGGTGCACTCTGGATATTGGTCGGCACATTATTGTTTTCGATCACCGCCGCAATGTTCAAATGGATTGGCCAGGATCTGCATGTTAGCCAGATTCTATTTATTCGACAGCTTGTGATGCTGCTCGCAGTCATGCCACTCATCATCAGAAATTTTCCTGAAGTATTGAAAACCCGTAGTCCTTCGCTGCAAGGTGCAAGAATTTTCTTTACACTTATAGCGATGACTTGTGGTTTCACAGCGGTTGTCAATTTACCGCTTGCCCAGGTAACCAGCCTGACATTCTCCAAAACGTTTTTCCTGACGATATTTGCAATTATATTTCTAAATGAGACTGTCGGAGCTCGCAGGTGGGGCGCTATTATTGCCGGTTTTGTGGGTGTACTGGTCATGATCCTGCCTGGCAATGACCTGGGAAATTTTGATATCTATGCAGGTTTGGCAATCATCAGTGCGGCAGCCATGGGACTCGTGGCCATTATTCTCCGCAAACTGACGCAAGTCGACAGCCCGGTAACAATTCTGACATACCAGGCCGTTGCGATCGCACTAATTATGGCCATCCCGGCACATCATTATTGGGTCACACCGGACCTGAACCACTGGGCCCTGCTCGTGGTCCTGGGCGTTTTAACAACTCTTGCGCAAACAACAATGTTACGTGCCTTCAAGGTCGGAGAACCCACAGCAATTGCGTCGCTTGACTATATACGTTTGCTGTTTGCCACAGCATGGGGCGTTGTCATTTTTGGCGAATGGCCGGATCGCTACACATATATGGGTGCGGCAATCATAATTTGCGCTTCACTTTATGTCGTGCATCGAGAAGCAAAGATGGGAAGAGCCATCGCAAGATCACCAAGTGGACGTGGATCCAGTCAAATCTAGATGCCAAAATTTGGGTCTTTGTTGAGTTGACCAAATGCTGCAAGTATTCCAGTCAATCTCTGTGGCGCAGTTATTTTACCCTGAATAACTGGCAAAAGTGAGCTGGCGCGTTCCTTGCCAAGCTCAACACCCATTTGATCAAAGGAATTAATTCCCCAAATCACACCCTGTACAAATATTTTGTGTTCATACAAAGCAATGATGTTGCCTAGTGTGGCAGGGTCCAGTTTCTCATAATACAACAGGCAGCTGGGACGATTTCCTTTACAAACCTTGTGAACAATCAGATGTTTTTCAGTATTTGTTTCAAGTTCTTCTGCGGACCTCCCGGTCATCAACACATCCATTTGCGCCAGACAATTGGCAACCAGCAGGTCGTGATGCGCCCTGATTGTATCGATACCCTTTGATGCCAAAAGGAAATCTACAGGAACAATATCGGTACCCTGATGCAGAAATTGAAAAAATGCGTGCTGCCCGTTTGTTCCCGGTTCGCCCCACACAAGTGGACTTGTAGAAAATCCGGATGAATCTCCATCGGAATTGATTGATTTTCCATTTGACTCCATATCCAGTTGCTGCAGGTAGGCAGGCAATTTATGCAATCTCTGTTCATAGGGAATAATTGCCTGAGAAGAGTAATTGCAAATATTGCGATGCCAGATGCCAACCAAAGCCATCAGGACCGGTACATTATTTTCCAGAGATTCTGATTCAAAATGCCGATCAACATTTGCAGCTCCTGCCAAAAAAGCATTAAAATGTTCTGGTCCAATAGCCAGCATTAGACTGAGACCAATTGCCGACCAGATCGAGTAGCGACCGCCCACCCAGTCCCAAAATCCAAAAATGGCATCATCCTTTATGCCAAATGCCCCAATGGCTTCATGGTTGGTCGAGATCGCCACAAAATGTTTCGCGACTGCAGTTTTTCCAAGTCTTTCAGTCAGCCAGGCGCGCGCACTTCTGGCATTGGTCATGGTTTCGACTGTTGTGAATGTTTTTGAAGCAACGATGAATAAAGTGGTATCGGCATTCAACTGACGAAGTGTATCCGTCAAATGAGCACCATCAATATTCGATACAAAGTGGCAATTTGGGCCTGTATGAAAAGTAACAAGCGCTTCACATGCCATCAAGGGGCCAAGATCTGATCCGCCTATCCCGATATTTACGATATCGGTTATTTTTCGACCAGTGCTACCGACCCGTTTGCCATCTCGAATATTATTGCAAAATACGGTCATACGCTCCAATACAGCGCACACTTCCCGGTTAACCGTCTTACCGCTCACATTAAACAAACGCGAAACGCCAGCCCGCAGGGCCATATGCATGGCAGCCCTGTTTTCAGTAAAATTTACTGTTTCCCCCGCAAATAATGCAGTTCGTTTTTGTTCAAGTCCACTGGCGCGAGCCAGTTCAATCAGTTTTGCTTTGCTATGTTGGCAAATTGAAGTGCGGGAATAGTCGAAACCTGTTAAATCACAATCTGCAGAGTAATCCTGAAAACGATCAACATCGTCAAACAGAGACAGAATCGATTTGTCACGCTGATTGTTCTGAATATCGATCAACTCGGCCCGGATCCTGTCCACTATTTGCGTCATTTGTTATCTCCGGGGTCTTTCTGTCGCTGCACCATAATCAGGGAAAATCAAATTATTAAGCGATCAAAGCGTCAACTTCAGATCTAAAAGGCAAATCTGCACCCTGACGGCTGCAGGTAATCGCCGCAGCAACAGCACCAAAGTGCATTGCTGATTTAAAATCTTCCAAAGTAGCGTGCTTCAACTTTTGTTTCTCTAGCACACCCAGTTCATCCAGTTTTGTGAGTAATCCAGATTGAAAGGTATCCCCTGCCCCTACCGTATCAACCATACTGGTTGCGACAGCGGCAACGTGAGCAGTATCGCTGTCCAAATATACCCGGCTGCCATTGGCACCATCCGTAATTAGCGCGGCAATAACACCCTTTTCCAGCCAACCGCGGGCTACCTGATCCGGAGAACTGTCAGGATACAATAATCCCACATCTTCAGTGCTGGCTTTGATCAAATCCAGATATGGAAGTAACTGATTAACCGCGAATCTCCATCTATCAAGTTCCGGCACGACGGTTAGTCGGACATTGACATCGAGCGACATTGTCCGCAATGCCGCCTCTCGGCAGATTAGGTCATAAAAGCTCTCACAGGTGGGAGAAACAACAATGCTGTATGAACCAAAATGCAGGCATTTAACATCCGCTTCCAGGTCATGGGGTAAATCTGCAGGCAGTATTGATCTGTCTGCAGCACCTTCTCCAAAAAAAGCATATTGGGGAGAGCCGCCGGTATCATCAACAAAACTTAAAGTGGTTGGTAAATCAGTACTGGCCAGATATCTCGAAGAAATATTTTCCTTTTTGATAAAAGCTGTAATTTCCTCACCAAACATATCACGGGAAATTTTTCCAAGGAATGCCGAAGAATGCCCAAGTCTGGAGACTCCAACCGCGACATTGAGGGGTGATCCCCCAATCACGGTTTTAAACAAGTTACCTTCCCCTTCACCCTTAATCCGGAAAAAATCCAGAAGTGCTTCTCCGCAACTGATGATCATTCCTGTTTCCACCTGATTAAACGTACAAAAAAATTAATGCATATCCCACTTCGGATTGCGAAGGGTACAAATTCAATTTCAACCAGCATTGATGACAGCCACACCCGCATGGCGTCAAGCAATAGCATCGGAATAATGTCCGCAATCAGTTCCCGCGAAACAATATGCAATAATGCACTTCACCCGAATTTATTC
>JAESRR010000073.1 GCA_016764535.1 Cohaesibacteraceae bacterium
AGGCTATCACTAAAACAGATCATGCCATTATTCGGATACGATACACCGATGGTTAAAACAGGCCATGTTGTCCCATCGGGATATTTTTACGATCTGGCAACATGGCAGCGCATTAATTTTCTTTATTCAGAAAAAACGCATCGGGAATTGCGTGAAGTGAAACGTGAGTGTCGCTTCCCCCGGCGCATGGACAGATTGTTAAATCTGTTGAAAGCGCACAAGGGCCATCAACTTGTTATGAGCGTGGAAGCTGCAAAAATAATGTTATCGGAAAATGCGAAAACAATTCTTGATCTTGATTTTGTCGAGGATCAATTGTTCCTCGAATTATCCCGTCATGATTTTGAAACTTCCCTTGATCGTGATCTCAAGGCATTGCAGTTGAAAATCGGGGGAGCGATGACTTCCGCAGGTATCCGAGCGTCTGATATCACCGCACTTTTCATGACCGGGGGATCAACGGCTATTCCCTGCATACAGGAGTGTCTGAAATCCATGGTGCCAACAGCAAAAATTGTAAAAGGCGATGTGTTTGGAAGTGTTGGAATTGGATTGACACTTGAGGCGAATAAAATATTTGCTTGAAACAACTTTACGATATGTGATTTTCTTGAGTGAAATAGACAGGACAGGTTTCCCACATTACGAATGTTTAATCTGCCTGACAGGGTTCTGTAAGGTTGGAAATACTACATTCAGGTTCAACGCTACCCCAGGTTCATTGTTAACTTGCGACAAGGGTGGATGGATTGAAACAACCGGAGAGCCTGACATGTCTATCAGACCTGTATCACGAAAAAATATTCTTCTCGCTTCAGTAATGGCGCTCGGACTTGGCATGTCAGTTGCCAGCCCGGTATATTTTTCTAGCACAGTGAGTGCGCTGGCTGAACCAGTTCACGTAAATGCGCAAACACCTGCCGGATTCGCGGATGTTGTTGTCGAGGTCAAACCTGCAGTGGTCAGCATTCGGGTGAAAACTGAAATACAGACAACGCAGGGTCTAAATGATTTTGGTGGTCGTCCCGAGTTCCGGGATTTGCCGAAAGATCATCCATTTAACAGATTTTTCAAACGCTTTGATCGCCGTGGAGAACGTAATGATCAGCAGCGTCCACGGCCCAAACGGCGGTTTGGTGTGTCACAGGGATCCGGATTTTTCATATCGGCTGACGGATTTATCGTAACAAATAATCACGTGATCGATAAAGGAACAGAATTTACCATCACCATGCATGATGGTGTTGAAGTCGAGGCAATACTCATCGGCAAGGACGCGCGTTCTGATCTGGCTTTACTTAAAGCCAAAACCGGCGGTGATTATACATATGTAAAATTTTCAGAAGTTGAACCAAGGGTCGGTGACTGGGTTGTTGCCGTTGGTAATCCCTTCGGTCTTGGCGGGTCAGTGACTGCGGGCATCATCTCGGCAAGGGGCCGTGAGATTGGTGCAAGTCTATATGACGATTTTCTCCAAATTGATGCGCCGGTGAACAAGGGTAATTCCGGTGGTCCGGCCTTTAATGTGAATGGTGAAGTTGTTGGTGTTAACACCGCAATATTTTCTCCTTCCGGCGGCAATGTTGGCATTGCATTCGCTATTCCTGCTTCCACTGCATCCCAGATTATAAATGATCTTATCGATGATGGTTTGGTTTCACGCGGTTGGCTGGGGGTGTCGTTGCAACCGATTACCGATGAAATTGCCGACGGTCTCGGTCTTGATGAGACTTTCGGATCATTGGTGCGTGAACCGCAACCCGATTCTCCAGCAGCCAAAGCAGGCATAAAATCCGGGGACGCAATTATTGAAGTTAATGGCGAGAAAATTAAGGATTCAAGGGATCTTGCTCGCCGCATCGGTAACATGAAACCGGGTTCTGAAGTTAACATTACAGTTTGGCGAGATGGCAAAAAAGTTGATGTCGTGATCAAATTGGGAACTTTTCCAACAAGTTCCTCGTCAGAGACAAAACAGAATGAGCCTGGAAAATCCGCACCGGCCATCAAGAAAATGATGCAGGATTTTGGCATCGAACTAGAGCGTAATCCCGATGGCGACGGTGTCCTTATCAGTTTTGTGGAGAGAGGTAGTCTCGCTGCTGAAAAAGGATTGAAGGCTGGAGATATCATCACCTCAATTGGTGGAAAGACAATCAGATCACCAAAAGATTTTGGAAAGGGTATTCGAGCCGCCCGGAAATCGGACAGAAAGCGAAAATCTGTATTGTTGCGGGTACAAACAGAGCAGGGTCCCCGTTTTGTTGCCTTGCCCCTCAAGCGGAAAAAAGGCTGACAGTAGTTTTTCCAGGCTCAGGTTCTGATCGGACAGGCGATGTCGCCCCTGCCTGTTGATCAGAATTTTGACGGGATCAGTCGTAGGAGCTGATCTCTGGTGGCGGTCTCTTTTAACAGGGTGGCCGCCGCTTGCTTTTATCGCATAATCACGTCATCTGAGGGAAGTGAAAATGGACCGGGTAAAAACAATGCGTGTGCTGATTATCGAAGATGACGTTGAGGCTGCCAATTACTTGTCAAAGGCCTTGAAGGAATCGGGGCATGTGCCGGATCATGCATCTGATGGAGAACAAGGTTACATGCTTGCTTCTTCGGAGGAATATGACGTGCTTGTTGTAGATAGAATGCTGCCCAAACGTGACGGATTGTCGGTCATCGAAGCCTTAAGGACCGAAGGTTGCGAAACGCCGGTTTTGATTCTGTCTGCTCTTGGAGAAGTGGATGACCGTGTCACTGGATTAAGAGCTGGTGGTGACGATTACCTTACCAAACCGTATGCGTTTTCTGAGTTATTGGCCCGGGTAGAGGCATTGGTTCGGCGCCGGATTCCAGGTGAAACCGATATGGTCTACAAAGTCGGCCCGCTGACACTTGATCGTTTGTCCCATTCGGTAAAGCGGGACGGGGAAAATATCTTATTGCAACCAAGAGAATTTCGGTTGCTTGAATATTTGATGAAGAACGCCAATCAGGTTGTTACACGCACGATGTTGCTTGAGAACGTTTGGGATTATCATTTTGATCCACAAACCAATGTAATTGATGTGCATATATCCCGACTACGTGGCAAGATCGACAAGGATTTTGATGGAGCATTACTGCAAACAGTTCGCGGTGCCGGCTATATGATCAAGGCCGGGAATTTAGACTGATGTCTACTTTTGGCAAGCTCATTAGAACAACTGCCTTCAAGCTTTCTATTATTTATCTGGTCATTTTCTCGCTATTTGCCGTGGGGATGATTTCATACATTGCCTACAGTACCCAAAGTATACTGGGAAAGAGCCTGAATGAATCGATTACCCGGGAAGTGACGGGTCTTGGCAGGATCTACCAACAGGGTGGTGTCAGAAGGCTTGCCAATGAAATCGAACGGAAAAGCCGCCATCCTGGAGCCAGTCTCTATTTGCTACTGGATTTTTCAGGGCGCATTCTGGCGGGCAATGTTGCAGAGCTTGAAAACGGAGCACTGGATATTGAAGGCGCGGCGCGCAGACCCATTAAATACAAAAGGTATGGTGACAGTGAACAAAAATACTACCGTGCAGTAGTGAATGTATTTGATCTTCCCGGTGGGTTCAGGGTTCTGGTCGGTCGCGACATAAGCGAAAGAGATCACTTTAGAGAAGTAATCGGGGACTCTCTGGTTTGGTCCGCCGTTGTTATTATCGTACTTGCATTGATTTCCTGGGTGTTTGTCGCGAGACGGGTGTTGAGTAGAATTGACGAGGTGACACTTGCCAGCAAACGGATCATGGAGGGTCAATTCTCGGAACGTTTACCTGTTTCTGGTTCGGGAGACGAGTTTGATCGTCTGGCAGAGGGTTTAAATACCATGCTTGCGCGCATCGAGACACTGATGCACGGGCTTAAGGAAGTTTCAGATAATATTGCTCATGATTTGAAAACACCGCTAACCCGGATGCGTAATCGTATTGAAGCGGCGCTTGCGCAGGAACCTTCCAGTGAGAATGATAGAAAAGTACTCGAAAGTGCGATTGAGGAATCTGACGGTTTGATCCGAACCTTTGACGCTTTACTACGTATTGCAAGAGTTGAAGCAAAAGCCACGCACCTCACATTCTCGAAAATTGATGCAGGAGCAATTGTACAGGATTTGGCAGAATTATATGAAGCCCTCGCCGAAGACGGTGGCGCAAGTTTGGTTTACGACATCGAAAAATCACTCGACATTAAGGGAAATCGGGAATTGATTGGTCAGGCAATTTCAAATTTGACCGACAATGCAGTCAAATATGCATCAGAAAATTTCGGGGGAGACGGATCAATTGTTAAGGATGGCGCAAAGGTGAACCTTTCGGCTTCAAGGCAAGGTGATCGAATTCAGATAATTGTAGCGGATAATGGTCCTGGAATTCCGATAGAAGACAGGGACCATGTCTTGCAACGCTTCGTACGACTGGAAAAAAGCCGCTCAAAGCCAGGGTCCGGGTTGGGATTATCACTGGTAAATGCAGTGGCAGGATTGCATGATGCAACTCTCGCACTTGAAGATAATCAGCCTGGATTGAAGGTTGTCCTCTCGTTTCCGGTCTGGAACGACGATGTTGTGCTGAACTCGGGGGCTAATGACTGAAGGATCTTCAATTGGGCTGGATCAGAATCCTGACTGGACACTCGAATTTCATGAGTTGCCAGATTGCGAACCTCATAAGTTCAATGCGTTTCTGGCTGGTCTTGACAGGGAAGATATCGGACAATCTGCATTACATGATAAAATAACTTCAAATTCAGTGTTGGCAAAATGTCTAATCGCAGTGATGGCAACGTCACACTATCTTGCCGAGTTGATAGAACGAAATCCCGATCGTTTATGCCAAATTCTCGACAATACGCCTGTAGAAACGATCAATCATTTAATTACTGAATTACGAAATTGCACTGCAGAAAACGAGGCGATGTTGATGCAGCAGCTTCGGTTTGCCAAGCAAAAAGCTGCGCTGACAATTGCGTTGGCCGATCTTGTCGGCTTCTGGGAAGTAGCAGATGTGACACACGCGCTTACCAGGCTGGCGGATGCGTGTTTAAAAAAATCTATCGAATTTCTATTGCTGGATGCTTTGCGCGCCGGAAAAATATCAATTGGAGATCCGTCAGATCCGACAAAAGGGTGTGGGTATTTTGCGTTGGCGATGGGTAAGCATGGAGCACACGAACTAAATTATTCATCTGATATCGATTTGATAATCCTCTATGACCCCGATGCAGGCTGTGTTGCGGACCCGATGGAAGCGGGTTCGTTTTTTGTTCGGATGACAAAACGTCTTGTCAAAATTATGCAAGACAGAACTGCAGATGGGTATGTGTTCCGTACTGATTTGCGTTTGAGGCCTGATCCGGGCGCAACACCTGCCGCGATGTCAGTTCCTGCTGCCTTGCAATACTACGAAAGCATGGGTCAGAACTGGGAACGGGCGGCGTTGATTAAGGCGCGACCATGTGCGGGGGATCTGAAAGCAGGGGCGTTATTTCTCAAGGAAATTATCCCTTTTATCTGGCGGAAATATTTTGATTATGCAGCGATAGCAGATGTTCATTCGATTAAACGACAAATTCATGCGCACAGGGGTCATGGCGAAATAGCTATTGAAGGCCACAATGTAAAACTTGGACGAGGCGGAATTCGGGAAATAGAATTTTTTGTTCAAACCCAACAATTGATAGCAGGCGGGCGTGATCCAGGTTTAAGATTGCGAGGAACCATTCCGGCATTAAAAGCATTGGCGAAACGTGGCTGGATCACCAATGCAACCCGGGATTCAATGTCCGATTCTTATGAGTTCTTAAGATCACTGGAACATCGTATCCAGATGGTCCGTGATGAACAAACACATCTCCTGCCGGTAGATAAACAATCACTCGCCGATATTGCTGTGATGATGGGATTCTCAAGCGCTGATAGATTTTCTGAAGCAATGCATGACGTCCTGTCGCAGGTCCAAAAGCATTATGCGGCGTTGTTTGAAGAAGCCCCGGATCTGGGTTCGGAGCAGGGTAACCTTGTATTCACCGGTGAACAGGATGATCCTGAAACGCTGGAAAGTCTCCACTTGCTCGGCTATCAAAGACCAACGGAAGTAACCAAGGCCATTCGCGCGTGGCACTTTGGGAGATATCCGGCCACCCGATCTACTCGAGCCCGGGAAAGATTGACGGAATTAACGCCTGTATTGCTGAAAGCACTATCGGGAACTGATAATCCGGACCAGGCATTCATTGCATTCAATGAATTTCTATCCCGATTACCTGCTGGCGTTCAAATGTTCTCTTTGTTGCGCACAAATCCACATCTGTTGCGCTTGCTCGCGTTGATATTGGGAACTGCTCCCCGCCTTGCAAGTATTATCACCAGACGACCACACGCGTTGGATGCATTGCTTGATCCTGCATTTTTTGGACTACTGCCGGAAAAAGAAGCTGTGTATGAGCGGCTGCAGTTGATCATGAATGAAGCCCTGGCCTATGAAGATGCGCTTGATCGAGCACGAATTTTCGGTCAGGAGCAAACATTTCTTGTTGGCGCGCGTATACTGGCAGGGTCGGTTAACGCGGTGCAGGCAGGGCATAGCTTTGCCCGGATTGCCGATGTACTGGTGGACGGGCTTCTGGAGAAATCAAAAGCCGAAATTCAATTGCAGAATGGAAATATGACTGGTGGTCAGCTTGCTGTGGTTGCATTGGGGAAACTTGGTGGTCACGAAATGACTGCCGGGTCTGACCTTGATTTGATGTTGATATATACTTTTAGGGATACATTTCCCCAGTCTGATGGAAAACGCTCTCTTGCCGGCTCCCAGTATTATGCCAGGCTGACCCAGAGGTTGATTACCGCGTTAAGTGTTCCTACAGGACAGGGAACGTTGTATGACGTCGATTTTAGACTAAGGCCTTCAGGAAATTCCGGGCCGGTGGCGACACACCTGGACGGATTTCGGACATATCATGCAAAAGAGGCCTGGACGTGGGAACATATGGCACTCACCCGGGCAAGAATAATCTCGGGCGACAGAGAGTTCTGTTTGATACTTGAAGATGAAATTCGAAAAATATTGTGTGCGGAACGTGATCCGATCGCATTGCGCAGGGACGTGGCCAATATGCGGGCCAGAATTGAAGGCGATAAAGGCACCAGGAACTGCTGGGACTTAAAACAAATTGCCGGAGGATTTGTAGATGTCGAGTTTATCGTGCAGTCATTGCAATTGGAGCATGCTTTCAAATCTTCCGAATGTCTCGATGTTAACACGATGGTTGCGCTGAAAAAACTGGGCAAACTTCGTCTGATTTCCAGTCATGATGCCGCAATATTGAGTTCTGCAATCGAGTATTATACATCGCTGTCACAGGTCATCAGAGTTTGTATTGACGGTGTGTTTGATGCTGACAGAACTCTGCCTGGATTGAAGAATATACTGGCCATAGCAGTATCCGAACCAGATTTTAGCCGAACCGAGCTGGTGCTCAAAGAACACCAAAAGTCGGTTCGGGAGGTGTTTCTGCGTTTGATTGGCCCGTTAGAAATGGACGGTTGAGCCGCTCATTAATTTCATTACAAAATGGTAAATTACCAAATCGTAAGTTGAAGCAACAATTGAGACCGCGCATTCTATTCTTGTCATTGAACCCGGTGACATCGAAAACCAATGGAGCGCGCAATGTTAAAATCCATCCACAAGGCACTTGTCGTGGCGTTTGGAATGTCTGTTGTCATGACAGGCCTTGCGTTGGCCATGGATAAAAGATTGGGACATGGTCCGGATTCCCGCTGTCGTCCTGATTTTCTTACTATGGACAAAGATAGAAACAGTGTTCTCTCCATCGAAGAATATTTGTCGCCGATTCAACAGCGCATGAATGGATTTGACGCAAATGCAGACGGGTTGGTCTCCGGTATTGAAATTGACGCTATTTTCTCCAAACATATTGAACGCATGAAAGCGCAACTTGTGGCCCGTCTTGATGTAAATGGTGACGGTAAAATTACTACTGATGAAATTCAGCGTCAGGCAACAAAACGTTTTGCAACTCTTGACCGCAATGATAGTGGGGATCTGGATTTACATGAAATTGGTATTCGGGGAAAACCGCACGGTAAAAGACCGCCGAAACATTCCTGGCTACACAAGACCAGTTGCATTTAAATGCAACGCGGATCGGTGGCTATATTCAACGATTTGCTCTCGTTTTCAACTTACTTGAAAAATCGGCCCCGGAACGCACCCTAAAGGTAATCCGGGGCAAGTTGTTTGGCGGGGGAGTTTACGCCGCCGATACTATGCGTGTCGCTTTGGGAGAGGAAGTCGACACACAATTCCCATGTTCAGATAAAACTGGTTTGTTTGACAGTATGGTCTCTGCGTTTTGAACTGTTCGAATTACATTTGTACCTGATACGCCAATTACATCGGACTGCATGTGCTGTTCATTTTGAACTACAGGTGCCGTGATTTTTTTTGCCGCGGCTTTTATTGTATTTATTGTCTCTGTGTTGTTTAATTCATTTCGTTTTGACACAGGGAATTTTATGTAAACATCTGTTCCTTTGGTGCTCGTTGAAGCAACTTTTAAAGAACCATGGTGCAATTCAACTAATGATACGGCAATTGCCAAACCTAGTCCAGGTCCCCTGTGGTTCTTTGTAAACTGATTCTGAACTTGTTCGAAGGGTTTGCCGATTTCTTTTAGAAATTTATTTGGAATGCCAATTCCATTATCACTGATTTTAATCGTAATACTACCAGGTTCGAGAATTTCTTCTATCGTTATTCTGCCATTTTCTGGTGTGAATTTAACCGCATTGGATAGGATGTTGTAAATGACCTGGTTAATCGCTGCCTTGTCAGCTCTAATGATTGTATTGCGACTAACCCTATTTAGAATATCAAGTTTACCAGCCTGGATCTCGTTCTCCAGCATTGTCAACGCATGGTCGACTGCATCACTGGTATCCACCGATTGTTGTTCAAGATTTACACCACCACGTTCAAGCCGCGACATACTTAAAATGTCGTTGATAACATCCAGAAGAAAATTTCCACTTTTGTGGATATCATAGCAATATTCGCGATACTTGGAACAACCCAGTTCTCCAAAAACTTCTTCTGACATCATTTCAGAAAACCCGATAATCGCATTAAGAGGAGTTCTCAATTCATGGCTTATATTTGCCAGAAACTCGGATTTTTTGGTATTGGCGGTTTCTGCCCGTTGTTTTTCACTTGAATATTTTC
The DNA here is from genome assembly GCA_016764535.1 of Cohaesibacteraceae bacterium. Taxonomy (GTDB): domain Bacteria; phylum Pseudomonadota; class Alphaproteobacteria; order Rhizobiales; family Cohaesibacteraceae; genus JAESRR01. The sequence goes on from JAESRR010000073.1 coordinate 9,270, forward strand.
GCGCCAGATCTGCTAGCTGTCTGGCCTGGCGCTGTAGCGTGGTTCTCGAGAATTCCAAATCACTAATTGTAGCTTTCAGTTCAATTTCCGAGGATTCGAGCCGCTGTTGATGTAGTTTAATTTCCGAGATATCGGTCCCGATTGATACAAAGCTGCCATCATCGGTTCTGCGCTCGTTAATTTGTAACCAGCGCCCACCTTTTAACTGGGCTTCATAGATACGAGCGGTGCTTTCTGATTTTCCATGTGAATTCAGCCTGTTAACAATTTCTGGTTGGCGCGCATTCGACATAATCTCATGGTAATTGACCCCGGTTTGAACCTGCTCTGTTTTAAGCCCATGAAATTGCCGGTATTTTTCATTGCACAGCACGAGATTATTTTGATCATCCCATAGAACAAATGCTTC
>JAESRR010000074.1 GCA_016764535.1 Cohaesibacteraceae bacterium
TTCGGCTTTGATTTTATCACCATCACAAAATCAAATGCAGAATGGCAACATCTAAAACCTGAAATTCTCGGCTCGATCATGGAGCATTTTCTTTCAGAGGCACCACTCATTGTCACTGGAATGCCAGGTCAGGAGATTGAAGAGGAAGGTGAGTACTTTGACGAAAAAGATGCTGATACCGTAACGGCCATCAAAGAGTTGCTGGATACAAGGGTTCGTCCCGCAGTAGCCCAGGATGGTGGAGATATAACATTTCACGGGTTTCGCGATGGTGTTGTATTTCTGCGCATGAAAGGTGCCTGTGCGGGCTGTCCGTCTTCAACTGCGACACTCAAACACGGTATTGAAAATCTGTTGAGGCATTTTCTTCCCGATGTGCAGGAAGTCAGGCCGGTCTAGGTACACTCTTTCACATTTGAGCTGCACCAAATCAATGGAATTTGAAGTACTTTGTCTCGACTTTATATGATCGGCACGGTATTCGATTTCCATGCGCATTCTTGCTATAGATACATCTCTGAAAGCCTGTTCGGTTGCCATTATTGATTTTGGCGAAACAGTGAACGTTCTTGCCAAATCCTCGGTTCTCATTGAGCGCGGCCATGCCGAAAGGCTCATGGGCGATATTGAAACATCATTGCTGGATAGCCAGACCGATTATGATGGTTTGGATCGCATAGTTGTCTGCCTTGGACCTGGAAGCTTCACAGGAATGCGGGTTGGTATCGCGGCAGCTCGCGGTATTGCTTTTGCTTCCGGCAAACAATGTGTCGGAGTTACTTCGCTTGCTGGTTTCATTGACATGGTACCTGATGCCGGGACAGTACGGCTCAACTGTGCTGTTATTGATGCCAGGCGTGATGAGTTGTATTTTCAAATTGATGCAGGGATGCCACAAGTCGGGAAAATCAACGTACTTGCTGATCAAATTGAACGGCGACCGGTTATTTTATGCGGTAATGCTGCACATTATGTTGCAGATAACCTGCATCAAACTGATTGTAAAAATGTCGAAGTGATGCAGTGTATATCACCGGACATCGAGAACATTGCAGCTTTGGGTTACCTGAAAACAGTTGGTTCGAAACTGCCTGAACCAGTTTATATTCGTTCCCCTGACGCAAAAAAACAAACCCGAACGATCATTGAACACCAGCTGGTTTCAGAAAAATGATGAATTTTTTCCAGAACATACAGGTAATTGAGCCCGCTGAGGATCGGGATGTGGCAGCAATAGCTTYGTTGCATGTCGAGGGTTTYGAACGTTCMTGGTCTGAACACGATATCCGGATGTTAATGCGGGAYGATGCGATACGTGTTTCCGTTGTTCGTCGTCGACGCRTGTTTGGAAAAAATGAYATWCTGGGATTTTTRATCATTCGAAGTGTTGTTGATGAAGCWGAAATATTGACAATTTCTGTTCGYAAAAACACRCGGGTYAGTGGTCTKGGAACCAGATTAATGGAAGAYGCAATGCGKTTTTTATACGSYCAACGCATCAAATCMCTGTTTCTTGAAGTTGAAGAGRGYAAYGRYCCGGCTATTGGSYTGTACCAYAAGCTGGGRTTYAAGGCGGTKGGTGAACGCAAGGCGTATTATCGCAAACAAAACGGTGATAGCGCCCTTGCTCTTGTTATGCGACGGGATCTTGTCTGAATTACTAATTTGCCCGGTTTCGCATGATTAACTGAAACTGAACCAGGTGCAGATTGTTGGAAAGAAGAGGCAGGTATTGGGTTCGTTGCGTGCCGGGTTTTCCCTGATTTCACTTGGGGTGTTGTTTATTGTTTTTTTTCCATTTCAATGGGTATCCGTGAGATTTGGGTTAGCCATCAGTGCCCGTATCCCGATTTTATTTCACAAATTACTTGGTACGGCAATTGGTCTGCGGGTCACTGTGACTGGTGGAAAGAAAACTGGCTTTCCAACCTTTCTGGTTTCAAACCATATATCCTGGATGGATATTGTTGTTCTTGGACAATTGGCTCCTTTGTCATTTATTGCAAAATCAGAAGTGGCCGCATGGCCGTTTTTTGGCACTTTGGCGCGGCTTCAGCGCACGATATTTGTTGACCGACAAAAACGCAGTAACACCGGTCGAGTAAATGACGAAATTTCTGCAAGGCTGATGCAGGGCGAGACAATCTTGTTGTTTGGAGAAGGAACGTCGTCTGATGGAAATAGAATATTGCCTTTCAGAACGTCGCTTTTTGGAGCTGTAACCAATCTGGCGAACCGGAATGCAGATAATCACGGCCGGATTTACATTCAGCCTGTCGCAATTGCTTACCAAAAATTACATGGGTTGCCTTTGGGGTGGCAACACAAACACCGTATTGCCTGGTTTGGGGACATGGATTTATTGCCGCATTTGTGGGCAGCTCTGCAAGAGGGTGCATTGGACGTAGACATTTGTTTTGGGGAACCAATGAAGGTGGATGGTAATCTGGATCGGAAAAAAATCGCAAAATTGATGGAAAATCGGGTTCGCGATCTTTTTAATGATCTCCAATATCAATAGAAATGTTGCAATTCAGCTGTTTTTGGATGATATGAGCATCTTGATTTGTCGGCTATTCTCTTTTTATGCAAAACCGTATAAATCACTGCTCCAGTAGAATACCCGTCTGAAATACGCTCCTGTGGGAGCATTCGATGAAAGCACGACATCAAGATGACCGCCAGGACTGAAAAAAAAGTATTTGTGAAAACCTATGGCTGTCAAATGAACGTTTACGACAGTGACCGGATGGCTGATGCTTTGGCGCCTGCGGGCTATACTGCAACAACCGATGTGAATGAAGCAGATCTTGTTATTCTAAATACGTGTCACATTCGGGAGAAAGCAGCAGAAAAAGTTTATTCCGAGCTTGGCCGAATGCGCTTGCTGAAAGAAGAGCGGGAAGCACGCGGTGAAGGTCGCATGGTTATCGGGGTAGCCGGATGTGTGGCCCAGGCGGAAGGAGAGGAAATTGTAAAACGCGCGCCTGTCGTTGATCTGGTTTTTGGGCCGCAGTCCTATCACCGTTTGCCTGGATTGTTGGAAAGGGTATCAAATGGTTCAAAGGTCGTTGAAACCGATTTTCCTGAAGAAGATAAATTTGATCATTTACCCGCAGCCACAGAAAAGGTGACCCGTTCCCGGGGCGCAACTGCTTTTTTGACTGTTCAGGAAGGTTGCGACAAGTTCTGTAGTTTTTGTGTTGTTCCCTATACGCGTGGCGCAGAAGTTTCTCGTTCGGTGGCGCAAGTACTCGACGAAGCGGCCAGCCTTGCAAAAGCCGGTGTCAGGGAAATTACATTATTGGGCCAAAATGTGAATGCCTATCATGGGATAGGCCCGGATGGCGTAGATTGGTCTCTGGCTCAATTATTGGGTAAACTTTCCCAGATCGAAGGTCTCGATCGTTTACGCTATGTGACATCGCATCCCCGGGATATGGAAGACGATTTGATAAATGCCCATGGGGACATATCTCAACTGATGCCTTATCTTCATTTACCGGTTCAAAGTGGGTCCGATAAAATTCTGGCAGCTATGAATAGAAAACATACGCGTGATGACTACCTGAAGATCATTGAGCGTATTCGTAAATTGAATCCGGATATTGCCATGTCGGGAGATTTTATTGTTGGTTTTCCAGGGGAAACCGATCAGGATTTTGAAGATACCATGAGCCTCGTTCGCGAGGTGAAGTACGCGCAGGCCTACTCATTCAAATATTCAACCAGACCAGGGACACCTGCAGCTCTGGAAAAAACCCAGGTTGATGAAAAGATCAAGTCTCAAAGACTGCAGAAACTCCAGGAATTATTGAATATCCAGCAAAAAGAATTTAATCAAAGCCGGTTGGGCACGACYATGGATGTCYTGTTTGAACGCCGYGGAAAACTGGAAGGTCAATTGGCCGGACGGTCTCCCTGGTTGCAGGCTGTACAGGTTGATGCGCCGGAAAACATGCTGGGTGAAATTGTCCGGGTGGAAATTTACAAAATTGGCGGTAACTCTTTGTTTGGTAGATTAATCTGAAGGCACTATGCCGYTTATCAGAGATCTGACATACTGGTATCCCAATATAAGATTGCTTTGAGTGAGGAATGAATGGCGAACCGGGAAAACGGTGCAGATACSACCCAAATAGTACTGTCTTTTGAGAATAACCGGTTGGCCGGAGAATTATTCGGACAATTTGATCAACATCTTGCTCGTGTCGAGCAGCGTCTGGAAGTAGAGGCTGTTGCCCGGGGAAATACAGTTACATTATCCGGCGGAGTTGAAGAGTGTGAAATCGCCCGACTTGCCTTTGAAGGTCTGTACGAGCGCCTTGTTAAGGGTGATCACATCGAAATGGCCGATATGGATGGTGCCATCCGTCTGGCGGAAGACACGCTAAATCAACTGGCATTACCACAAATTGGAAAAGCCGCGAACAAAAACTCAATAAAGCGTGCTTACGCCAACGTTTCCACGCGACGCAAAACAGTGACAGCAAGAACCCCGGCTCAGGATAGCTATTTACGAGCGCTTCAGGCTCATGAAATGATTTTTGCAACCGGGCCGGCGGGAACGGGGAAAACATATCTCGCTGTAGCCTATGCGGCGTCTTTACTGGAACGGGGTGAAGTCAATCGAATAATCCTGTCCAGACCTGCTGTGGAAGCGGGGGAGCGGCTGGGGTTTTTGCCAGGAGATATGAAAGAAAAAGTCGATCCATATCTTCGACCATTATATGATGCACTCTACGATATGATGCCTGCTGAGAAAGTTGATCGTGGGCTTCAGTCGGGGATGATTGAAGTTGCACCACTTGCATTTATGCGCGGCAGAACATTGTCTGAAGCTGCAGTCCTGCTTGACGAGGCACAAAATACCACCCCCATGCAGATGAAAATGTTTTTGACCAGGCTGGGCGAGGGATCAAAAATGATCATTAACGGTGATCCGTCGCAGGTCGACCTGCCTCGTGGGCAAAAATCAGGACTTGTCGAAGCTCTCGATCTGTTGGAAAATGTTGAGGGGATCGCCCGTGTTCGTTTTTCCCATCAAGACGTGGTGAGACATGAGCTGGTTGGGCGGATTGTCCGGGCATATGACACTGCCGGGTCTTCAAAAAACTCCAAAGAGACGAAATCGGGATGACCGAATTCGTTATAGATGTGCAGGTAAATAAAGATCATATCTGGACGTCTGCAGACAAGTTGCAATCGCTGTGTGACAAGCTGGTTCCACTGGCCTTGCACCATGCAAGAAATGCTCATCGGTTTGCGGTGCAGGATGTCCTTGAAGCAAGTTTTCTTTTTACAAATGATACCCGGGTCCAGTCACTCAATAAAACCTACAGGGGTCAGGATAGTCCGACCAATGTACTGTCGTTTCCTCTGGATGATGATGCCGAAATTCTCGGTCCCATGTTGGGCGATATTGTGTTGTCCGGTGAAACACTTGTTCGGGAGGTTGAAACTCTCGAGTTGACCTTTGACGACCATCTGTCACACCTGATTATTCATGGATTCCTTCACCTTCTGGGATATGATCATATAGAGGATGATGAAGCAGAAGTTATGGAATCTCTTGAAATAGAAATTCTGGCCGAATTCGGCATTGGTAATCCTTATTCAGAAACAGTTCTTGTACATGACTAGATCATGTACCAGCCAAGAGGAATTATGAACGACATCGAAAGCCAAAGTACCACCGCGATTGGCAATAATCCGGGGCAACAATTGCACCGGATAGAAAGTACCACGGCCGATCGCATCAAACGCACCCCGGCAACAGGTTTGTTGAAACGTTTGTGGGCTTTGATAGGGTTTAAAACAAATGGCTCCTTGCGAGATGATTTACAGAATGTTCTCTCGGGCGATAGCTTGCTTGACGAACAATTTACACCGGAAGAGCGGGCTCTTCTGGCGAACATTCTAAAATTACGTGAAACGCGTATAGCGGATGTTATGGTCCCGCGAGCAGACATTGAAGCCATAGAGGATTCGGTCCGGCTGGGTGATCTCTTGTCGATATTTACAAGAGTTGGTCATTCACGTATGCCGGTATTTCGCGAAACACTTGATGATCCTCTTGGTATGATACACATCAAGGATATCGTTGGATGGATTGTCAAACAAGGCAATGATAACCTTCCCGGGAAATCTCCTGATTCAAATTCATTCATTGAACTATCCGGTGTTGATCTGGATAAATCCATTGCGGATTTGAATATAGTTCGACCGATTTTGTTTGTTCCACCTTCCATGGCGACAATGGATTTGCTTGCAAGAATGAAAGCCACCCGGACGCAAATGGCGCTGGTAATCGATGAGTATGGCGGGACTGATGGTCTGGTATCACTTGAAGATGTGCTTGAAACAGTTGTCGGTGATATTGAAGACGAGCATGATGATGATGAAGATCGACCGGTCATCGAAAAAACCGAAGACAATAGTTTTGTGGCTGACGCACGGGTTCCACTGGAAGAAYTGAAAAAASAACTTGGAGCAGATTTTGTGCTGCAGGACATCGATGAAGATATTGAAACACTGGGTGGATTGYTRTTTTCSTTAATCGGCCGCGTGCCGGTGCGTGGCGAATTRATTACAGCATTTTCTTCTTTTGAATTTGAAATTCTTGACGCAGATCCCCGGCGGATCAAGAAATTGCGAATTCGAAAAAAGGACGCGCGTCGAATGGTTTCCAGATCGCGACAGGATAAAACAGGGGAAGTCGCTCAAAAAGTCGCTCAAAAATAGAATGTTTGGATGCAGGGATTCAGGAAAGACAAATTTTCCAAACGGCAATTTGAAGGCCCCTGTGTGATCAAACACCGTTTGCTCACAATTTTGACAGCYGGTATGGCGGAACCGAAATAATTATCGGTCAGTTCGGGAATGACAATATGCATGCGYTGGTGACATCAATTCATCTTTCATGGGGATGGCAACGCAGAGCAATGTGTTTCTTTGCCGGTGTTTTGACATTGTTGGCACAGCCACCCTTTGGATTCATGGTTTTGTTGTGGTTGTCTTTCCCTTTGCTTGTCTGGGTGATGGACAGCGCATCTTTTACCCGGGGGATTTCCAACCGTTTCTTTGCCGGTTTTGGTGTTGGCTGGTGGTTCGGGTTTGGATATTTTGTCCCGGCTCTCTATTGGCTTGGTAATGCATTTCTGGTTGATGCAGGCCGCTTTGCCTGGGCAATGCCGCTTGCTGTTCTTATTCTGCCGGCATGCCTTTCCCTGTTTTGGGCGATTGCATTCGGGATTATTAATCTGTTCTGGAAACCAGGGGTTTCGCGGGTGTTTTTGTTGGGCCTTGCCCTGGGACTGGCAGAATGGGGCCGAGCAACCATGTTTACCGGGTTTCCATGGGCGAATCCCGGGCTCGCTCTGGTTGGTACCGGTGTTCAAATGCAGATATTGGCTCTTACCGGTGCCCAGATCCTGGCATTTTGGTTGCCCCTTGTTTTTGCAATCCCCGTCTTGATTTGGGCGGAAAAACAAAGACCTCCTGGATCAAGCGGTCTTTTGGCATTTGTGGTTGTTTTATTGTGTGCCCAAACAGGATTCGGAATTTACCGGTTAAATCTCATCGAGCAAACGAGCGAGAATATCGTTGTCAGACTGGTTCAGGGGAATATCCCGCAGGCAGAAAAATGGCTCCCGGAAAACAGGGATACAATTTTCAACAAGTATCTGGAATTAACCGGCAGCCCGGCAATTAATGCATCGGCCAAATCCCGGGCTATTGATTATGTGATCTGGCCTGAAACATCGGTGCCTTTTTTGCTTACCCGTGAGCCTTCTGGCCTCACACGGATTGCGGATGCATTGCCTGGTGATGCGAAATTGATAACCGGAGCCCTGCGTCAACAAGTACTTACGACGGAAACAGCTACCGCCAGGCTGTTTAACTCAATTTTTCTGGTCGCAAATAATGGCGAAGTTGAAGCAGCTTACGATAAAAATCATCTGGTTCCGTTTGGTGAATATCTACCATTTCAAAATCTACTTGAAGATATTGGTCTTCAACAACTTACCCAAATAAAGGGAGGTTTTGAAACTGGTACGGTACGGCAATTGATGGGCGAGGAGAATTCCAGGTTCCTGCCACTTTTGTGTTACGAAATAATATTTCCCGGAGAAATCCTCTCTTCATTGGAAAGACCACACTGGATACTTAATCTGACGAATGACGCCTGGTTTGGTCGGACACTTGGACCCTACCAACATTATTTTCAGGCAAGGATTCGTGCGGTAGAAATGGGTCTGCCAGTGGTGCGGGTTGCCAATACCGGTGTGTCGGGTGTGATCGATCCTTATGGCGATACGATTGCAAAAATTGCACTTGGTAAGGCAGGATTTCTGGATGTGACGGTACCGGATCGATTGGAGGAGACATTTTATTCACAACACGCAGCCACGATAATGTTGATGAATATTCTGCTATTCCTGATTCTTTCAATCGGTTCACAAATCATTTTCGGAAAACCGGAAGATTGATGTGTGTTTCGGAATTGAACGGAAATCCGTTCAATCAAATGTTCCGGGCGTGGTTACACGCCAATTTTAAGTTTTTACAGACTTGACCCTGGCAAAAATAGTTGCCACATGATTTGCATCGCAAGGGTTTGACACCCTGCGATTTCATGTCGGGAAATTACCGCTGGGAGCCTTTTATGGTCCGAAAGAACTACCTGTTTACATCCGAATCTGTCTCTGAGGGACATCCGGATAAAATTTGTGATCGAATTTCTGATGCGATCATAGACGAATATCTTGCAATTGACCCCTATTCACGTGTTGCCGTTGAGACGATGGCGACAACCAATCGCGTGATACTGGCGGGTGAGGTAAGAGGTCCTCGCGAGATAGATGCAGCGCGCATGGAAGCTGTTGCGCGCCGCGTAATCCGGGAAATCGGATATGAACAGGATGGCTTTCACTGGCAAAAGGCGATCATTTCCTGTTACGTTCATGAACAATCTGTGGATATTGCACAAGGTGTTGATGAGGCTGGTGACAAGGAAGAGGGCGCGGGCGATCAGGGCATTATGTTCGGATATGCAGTTCGCGAAACTCCTGAACTAATGCCTGCACCGATACATTACAGTCACAAAATATTATCGTCACTCGCAGATGCACGTCGTGATGGTCGTGAGCCCACACTGGGTCCGGATGCAAAAAGCCAGTTAACTCTCCGGTACGTAAACGGGAAGCCGGTGGAAGTGTCCAGCATCGTTCTTTCGACACAACATTTGGACGAAAATCAAACTTCTGCAGATATAAGGGCAATTGTTGAACCCTATATTCGCGAAGCCATGCCGGATGGATGGATTACAAATGATACAGTCTGGCATGTAAATCCAACAGGTAAATTCGTAATTGGCGGTCCGGATGGAGATGCAGGTCTCACCGGTCGGAAAATTATCGTTGATACCTATGGCGGTGCGGCACCCCATGGCGGAGGCGCATTCTCGGGCAAGGACCCTACCAAGGTTGATCGGTCTGCGGCTTACGCGGCGCGTTACCTTGCCAAGAATATTGTTGCTGCGAACCTTGCAGAAAAATGTGTCATCCAG
>JAESRR010000075.1 GCA_016764535.1 Cohaesibacteraceae bacterium
CATGGCGCATGTTCCCGAGAAGAACCGCAGCCAAAATTGTCACGTGCTATCAACACACTGCAACCCTTATAACGGGCTTGATTCATGACGAAATCAGGGTTGAGGGGACGATGACTATTATCCGTATCGGGCAAGCCCTTATCCAAATAGCGGTGCTCATCGAACAAGTTCACACCAAAGCCGCTACGCTTAATAGATTTTAGAAACTGCTTAGGAATGATGAAGTCTGTATCGACATTAGACCTGTCTAGAGGCAATACCTTGCCTGTCTGTAATTCAAATTTTCTCATGTTAAATGCTTCTTAAATGCTTGTAGTTAAAATAGTCGTTAATAGTGCCGCTAAAATTGTCGCTCAAGCGACTCTAGATTGTGCGTACATCGACGAAATGACCGGCAATAGCCGCTGCCGCTGCCATAGCAAGACTGACCAAATGCGTACGCCCGCCAAAACCTTGGCGACCCTCGAAATTTCTGTTAGAAGTAGAGGCACAGTGTTTGCCCTCACCTAGCTGATCTGCATTCATGGCTAAACACATTGAGCAACCTGGCTCACGCCACTCTAAGCCTGCCGCGGTAAAGACCTTATCTAAGCCTTCTTTCTCAGCCTGCTCTTTCACTAGGCCTGAGCCTGGCACTACCATGGCGACCTCTACGCTATCAGCCACCTGCTTACCTTCAACAATTTTGGCGGCTTCACGCAAGTCTTCTATACGAGAATTGGTACAAGAGCCAATAAATATGCAGTCGAGCTTAATATCTACGATGGCAGTACCACCGGTTAAGCCCATATAATCCAAAGCTTGTTCAACATTGGCCTGCTTAGCCCTGTCGGTAATATCAGCCACCACAGGTACAATACCCGTAATAGAGCTAACCATCTCCGGTGATGTGCCCCACGTTACTTGGGGCTCAATCTGCGCCGCATCCAGTACTACCTCTTGATCAAAATGCGCACCCTTATCGCTTACCAATTCCAGCCAGACCTGAGCTGCCTGATCCCATAACTCTCCCTTAGGTGCGAAAGGACGGCCCTTTATATATTCCAACGTGCTCTCATCTACGGCAATTAACCCTGCTCTAGCACCGGCCTCAATGGCCATATTACACACGGTCATGCGCCCCTCTACTGACAGCGCACGTATGGCTTCACCTGCAAACTCTATGGTGCAACCGGTGCCGCCGGCGGTGCCGATCTTGCCAATAATGGCAAGCACGATATCCTTAGCGGTCACGCCCGTGCCTAATTTGCCATCGACACGCACTAACATGTTCTTCATTTTTTTCTGCATTAAACACTGTGTTGCCAAAACATGTTCAACCTCAGAAGTGCCTATACCATGGGCTAATGCACCCAAAGCTCCGTGGGTGGAGGTATGGGAGTCGCCGCAGACAATGGTCATGCCTGGCAAAACTGCGCCCTGCTCGGGAGCAGCTACATGGATGATGCCTTGACGCTTATCATTCATGTCCAGTTCGAAAATATCGAACTCCTTGCAGTTATCATCCAAAGTGGTCACCTGAATCTTGGACACTGGATCGATAATCCCATCAAGCCCCTTACTTCTTTCTTCCTTCGTGGTTGGAATATTATGGTCGGGGGTGGCGAAGTTAGCATCGGCACGCCAGGGCTTTCTACCCGCTAGGCGCAAACCTTCGAATGCCTGCGGTGAAGTGACTTCATGAATCAGATGCCTGTCGATATAAATAAGCGCGGTGCCGTCTTCTCTTTGATTTACTAAATGGGCATCCCAAATTTTGTCGTATAATGTTTTTGCTGTCATTGCTGCTTCCGTGTTCTATAAAAGTTCAATAAAATAATTCAATTTTTTGTCTATATTCTAAGTTAGATAAGCCACTTATCTTTATGTTATATATGGTTTTTACTGCAATTTCTAATAAAAGATCACATAGGCCTAGTGCCGGCCTTTCTGGGCAAAGCGTTTTGCCCTCTATCTCTTAATACATGATCCAATAACACAATGGCCAACATCGCCTCGGCTATGGGCACCGCTCTAATACCAACACAGGGGTCATGACGGCCAGTGGTGACCACTTCTACCTCATTGCCCTCAATATCTAATGACCTTCCCGGCAGACGAATGCTCGAGGTAGGCTTAAGAGCCAGATTAGCGACTATGGACTGACCACTGGAGATTCCACCTAAGATGCCACCGGCATTATTGGAAAGAAAAATCGGCTCACCATCAGCGCCCATACGGATTTGATCGGCGTTTTCTTCGCCAGATAAACTGGCGGCATCCAGTCCCCTGCCAATTTCAACGCCTTTAACCGCATTAATCGACATCAATGCCGAGGCAAGTTCCTGATCAAGTTTGGCATATACAGGAGCACCAATGCCAACCGGCACATTTTCCGCAATAATTTCGATTATCGCACCAATAGAAGATCCCGATTTTCTAATTCGGTCCAGATAGTTTTCCCAGTTTTCCGCCATCACCGGATCGGGGCAAAAGAACGGATTCTGATCCACTTCTTTCCAGTCCCACCGTGATCTATCAATTTTCATATCACCGATTTGAACCAGCGCACCACGAACATTTAGTCCGGCAACGATCTTTTTTGCGACTGCGCCAGCTGCCACTCGCATGGCAGTTTCCCGGGCAGAAGAACGCCCACCCCCGCGATAGTCCCGAATTCCATATTTCTTGTCATAGGTAAAATCTGCATGACCGGGACGATAGGTTTCACGTATTTCTGAATAATCTTTCGAACGCTGATCAACGTTGTCAATAATAAGCGAGATAGGTGTCCCGGTTGTCAGCTGTTGCTTCATAGTATCGTCCTGAAATACACCGGACAATATACGCACCTGATCAGGTTCCTGGCGCTGGGTAGTAAATCGCGATGTTCCGGGGCGCCGTTTGTCAAGATCCGACTGGATATCAGTCGCCTTCAATGCGATACGGGACGGGCATCCATCAATGACACAACCTATTGCAGGTCCATGGCTTTCACCCCATGTCATCACACGAAACAAGTGGCCAAAAGAATTGTATGACATCAGGTACTTTCTGCATTGCGCATTTCAAACAATGTGATCCGGATGGATATCCAGGTTTTAGGCGGGCGCAACGAAAAGGTCAAATACAAGTGGTGAGTAGAACCTGGAAACGATGTTGGTTTGTGCATTGACAAAAAGGCACGATTGCAGCAAATTACAAGAACAAAACAAGAACAATGGTTGAAATATGATGGACACCAAGCGGCTCGCTGGTTACAGCACCCTGCAACGGCAACGCATCGGCTCGGCGCTGGAACGCGCCCGGGAAGATATCGAAGCTGAAATTGAAGATGTTAAACCATCCGGGCAGCATTATGCTCTCATGCAGGCCATTTTGATTGAAATAGATTTGCAGATGGAGGCTCTTGCCCTTGTTGGCAAACCACTGCCAAATTCAGTACAGGACCTTATGCAGAGCGCCGATGCTCCTTGCCACCACAATTTGATCTAGAGATCTTCAAATGGCGCACAGGTGTCGCCCAGTAATTTTCCCTTAAGAAAATTCACCCTTGGTCTCTCACAATTGGTGGCAGATGTTCTTTGATAACAGCGAAGCATTATTTTGCTGCGCCAGCTGGTATATCCTTTAAGGCCGTCATATATTGACACAAACAACGTACTTGAATGKTTTTTGAATTCAAATGTACGGTATTGCTTATGTTCTTCGCCATCCTGCCTGCCTATTATCTGTTCATATAAAACAAGTTCCGTATTTGTGGCGCGTGTCTGGGTGTGGTAATTCCAGATGCCTGACAAATGACCGTTTTTCATTTCACGCGTGCTGTATAACAATTGAACACCAGGAAATTTACTGGCCTTACGCTTGATTTCACCATTATTGATTTTGAAATGATACGGCAAATAAGCGTTTTCCGGGCCACCCTCGCAGAGCAGTGTGATCCCGTTCAGTTGATCGACTATTGTACCCGCATTGCTAAAATGACCACCAGCGGCAACCTGGGATGTCCCCAAAATACACAGTGTAAATATGACGCTGGTTTTCATTGCTACCACGATAAATTGACCCTTGTAGATTGATTGTGAGGCACACTACAACAGGGTATTAAACGATATCTGAGCCAAAACTGCAGCATTTGTTTCAATATTTAATTACTTGAAATTCATTAGAAAATTCAATCCGGTAAGTTCAAAAGATAATATAAATTGCATCGGATTTTGTGCATTTAGAGGATCAAAATCGTTGAAAATCGAGTGGACCACTGGGTGTTTGAATATAGAAATTGGCAAATTTTGTACTTATCGTTCCTAAATCGACGAGTACCCCAGGCAATTTAGATCCAGCTTTCAATATGATCAACAAGGCGGCAAACCTGATCTTGTGGCACAGGTAATTTCACTGCTTTTTTATGTGGCACCCCACCCCATAAATGCCGGAATACACGTTGAACCCCGCCGTGTGCGACCAGAACAGCTGGTGTTTTCAATTCCGAAAGGAAGGGATCAAGTCGCGCGGCAAGCATCGCATAGCTTTCTCCACCCGGCGGTTGGTAATCCCACTTATTTGCTTCTCTGGCTGACCACTCGACGGAGTATTTATTCTCAACTTCAGACAGCGACATACCTTCCCATCTGCCAAATGAAAATTCGATCAACCGCTCATCAATTTCAAAATCTGTTACATTTACACCCAAATAGCCCGGCTCGGCATTCATCGCATCCAGCATCAATGTCATGGTTTCCCGCGTCCTTCCGAGAGGACTACAAATAAATCGAAATGCGCTCCAGTCCAGTTGGTGTGCTGCCAGGGCTTTGCCGTTACGTACCGCCTGCCTCTTGCCTTCAGAGTTTAGCGACACATCCTTGCTGCCTTGAAGGCGGTTACCGGCATTCCATGCCGTCTGTCCGTGCCTTGCAAAATAAATTGGCGGATGCATTTTTGGCTCTCGTTTCAGTTGGCAGGTGTTTGAGCGGAACTTCCCAATAGCACAGCGTTACTTTATACGTTACCAAAACAATTCTGAGCAAAAACAAAAAAACCCGGCCAATATGACCGGGCTAATTCTCAAGCGCCATATTGCGGTTATTGCAGGATCAACCTTTGTCCACTGTGATATCGGGCGCATCGACAGCTTTCATCCCAACCACATGATAACCAGCATCAACATGGAGAATTTCACCGGTTACAGCGCGGCCCATGTCAGAGAGGAAATATACAGCGCTATCACCCACTTCATCTATTGTCACGGTGCGGCGTAACGGAGAATTATATTCGTTCCATTTGAGGATATATCGAAAATCGCCAATGCCGGACGCTGCCAGTGTTTTAATCGGACCAGCAGAAATAGCATTAACACGAATATTTTGTTTCCCCAGATCCTCTGCCAGGTAACGCACACTGGTTTCAAGAGCAGATTTGGCAACACCCATCACATTATAATGCGGCATCACTTTTTCCGCGCCATAATATGTCAATGTCAGTATAGAACCACCATCCGGCATCAATTTTTCAGCTCTCTGCGCAATTGCAGTGAGTGAATAACAGGAAATGAACATGGTTTTGGTGAAATTTTCGCCACTGGTATCAACGTAGCGACCTGTTAATTCATCCTTGTCAGAAAAAGCAACGGCATGAACAACGAAATCCAGTGTTCCCCATTCCTTTTCAACTTTTTCAAAAACGGCATCAATGGACGCTTCATCAGTAACATCGCAATCGCCTGCTACAATTGCATCGAGCTTGGCAGATAGTGGTACAACCCGCTTTTTCAAGGCATCGCCCTGATATGTTAATGCCAGTTCAGCACCGGCTTCACGACAAGCCTTTGCGATTCCCCAAGCGATGGAACGATTGTTGGCAACGCCAAATATCAAGCCACGTTTGCCTTGCATCAGTCCCGACATGCGCACCCTCTTTCAATTTTTTCTACCGCTCGTCCAACAGTAGCCCAGCGGCTCATATGGCATGAGATTGAAAATGCTGCAAGCCGTGTAGCCCTGCATGCACGTCGACAAATACGGTTCATTTTCGAAAATCACCTCTCACAGGGATATTTGCAGCCAATTAGGCTGGTTAATTGCCCATTTTGATGTTTGAGGAACCCATTTTCCCATTAGCTCTGTTGCAAACTGTATCTAAAAGTGAACGAAACGGTTTATGAAAAACCGGAAGATCCCGATTGTCAGTGAACCAAAACCGGATTTGATGGAATCAACATTCGAGCGGGTATTCTGTTTGGTTTGAAGGATATGGTTAATCAAACTGCCAAAACCGCACAGCAGGGGTAGAGCAATTGGAGTTACTAAGATAGAATTCGTCATTCCTTCCATTGTTGGCTGACGAATACATGTCCCTTTCCAAGCAACTTATTCAAAAACTGATTTCCATTACCGGATCAACGCATGCCTACACAGATCTACAAGAACAGATCTCGTTTCTGGAAGAACCCCGCAACAAATTTTTTGGAAAAACACCGCTTGTTCTACAACCTGGTTGCACGGGAGAAGTCGCTGCCATTCTTCGTTTGGCAAATGAAAATAATATTGGCGTTGTCCCACAGGGCGGCAACACAGGCCTTACCGGTGGTCAGGTTCCTGACAATACAAACACACAAGTCATTCTGAACCTTTCCCGTATGAACAAAATTCGGGATATAAATCCTCAAAACAACAGTGTCACGGCTGAAGCCGGCGTCGTTCTGGCAACATTGCAAGCAACAGCAGAAGAAGTTGATCGGCTTTTTCCGTTAAGCCTCGGTTCTCAGGGGTCTTGCCAAATTGGAGGCAATCTATCGACAAATGCCGGAGGCACGAGTGTATTGGCGTATGGTAATACCCGGGATCTGGTACTGGGTATTGAGGTCGTACTTGCAAACGGGACAATTATCAATCAATTGGGAACCCTGCGGAAAGACAACACCGGATATGATCTAAAGCATCTATTTATCGGGGCGGAGGGCACGCTCGGGATTATAACAGCTGCAACATTAAAACTATATCCGCGTCCCAAATCGATTTACACCGCATTTGTCGGACTTGATAATCCCGACAAGGCATTGAAGTTCTTCAATATTGCTAAAAACGATGCCGGTTCCATGCTAACCGCGTTCGAATTATTGCCCGTAATTGGACTGGAATTTTCACTTAGACATTTAGACGGCTCGCGTGACCCACTTACTTGCAAACATCCATGGTATGTACTTCTCGAACTTTCCATATCGACGGGGTCTGTAGACGGGGCATTATTAATTGAATCTATATTCGAACGGGCTTTCGCCCAAGACCTCTTGAACGATGCAGTACTTGCCGGAAGTATCGAACAAAGCCGTCAGTTTTGGGCACTTCGACATGGCTTGTCAGAAGTACAGCGTGCTGAAGGCGGTTCGATCAAACATGACATATCAGTCGCAGTTTCAGACATTCCCGAGTTTCTTGAACGCGCTCTCAAAGCAGTCGAAAAGGCAATTCCGGACTGTCGCCCCTGCCCGTTTGGACACATGGGAGATGGAAATCTACATTTTAATATTTCTCAACCAGTTGAAGCCGACAAGGCAGAGTTCCTTGCCCGTTGGGAAGAAATAAATTCGCTGGTACATAATATTGTCATAGAGATGAACGGGTCAATCTCCGCAGAACACGGCATCGGGCAACTGAAAAGAGAAATTCTGAAGCAAGCGAAAGATCCAGCCTCGTTACGTTTGATGCATATTCTTAAAAAATCTCTTGATCCAAACGGTATCATGAACCCTGGCAAGGTTTTGTAGTATGGATCCAGAGACTCTCATATTTTCGACAATCGCCGAGAGCGATATTCCCGAAATAATTGCCTTATGGAAATTGTGCGGACTGATACGCCCATGGAATGATCCGGACAGAGACATTAATATGGCCTTGTCAACAGCGTCATCAACCATCCTGGCTGCCCGGAAAAATTCCACCGCAGAGATTATTTCCAGTGTGATGGTCGGCTATGATGGCCACAGGGGCTATGTTTATTATGTTTGCGTACATCCCGATGAACAGTCAAAAGGCTATGGCCGAAAAGTTATGCAGGCAGCAACAACCTGGTTGCTGGAACAGGGAGTGTGGAAATTACAACTTCTTGTTCGAGGAAGTAATCTGGGTGTTGTCGAATTTTATAAATCAATCGGGTTCGACCAAAGCGATTGTGTATTGCTCGAAAAATGGATTGATCCTGATGACCCTCGAAAATTATAAATCCTGTGTCCGGAAAAGAATTCCGTCCCGACTATGCTGCAGCTGTAAAAAACAAATTGATTGTAAAATTTGATCAGGCAGCCCTTTTGAAAAATCTTGAAACCGGCATTTTGCGTCGAACCCGTGACTGGATCGGAATTTCCTGAATCACTTCCGACACAAACCGCCTTACGTTCAACTGGGCCTTGTCCAGATTGCTGACTTTACGAGGTTTGAGACTTGCCAGGCATCCACCAAAATCAAACAGATCCCTGAATACGGCTCTTTCTGCAATTGCTGTTCCAAGGACCCTGACACCTTTGGCAGACAGGAACCCCTGCACCGTCTTCATGGCACGGGTAGTAACGGCTGGATTTATCCGTGAAAGCACCACAGCATGCTTGATAGGCCGGCGCGTAACCTTTTGTAACTCTCCAATCAGTTCCAGAGTTCTTGCACCTCCACGCGCATCCATTGCACAGCCCTGAATGGGGATCAGAACAAGATCCGAAAGACTGAGGGCCATACCCACCAGAGGGCTCATTTCTCCGGCAAGGTCGATTATGAAGTAATCATAGTTTTCACATTGCTCATTTATTTGACACTGCAGGTTTGCAGGTGACACCCTGTTGATCACTGACAGGTTGGGACTGATCCCCGGCAACTCTGCCCATTGAGAAATCCATTGCTGCGGATCAGCATCAATTATCGCAACTTTTCGACCCTGTTCTGCGAGTTCGGTTGCCAACAATAACGCAGCGGTGGTCTTGCCAGCACCACCCTTCGGGTTTGCAAACGATATAACAGGCATGGTTGTCTCCATTTTCCCGCGTCCCAACCTGTTTCAGGGAGGGCCTCATGGTGCAATGGTTTCAAATTTATGGTTAATAAACAAATAATTACGCTCGTTCAATAATTCGTCCGGGCATAAGTATGCTCACGTCATGGCTCCTGTTGGCCGGATGAATGTAGCGAAAAATTCCTGGTTTTCGGAATTAAAAACAAGCCCCAGTTGACTGTATTAGCGGTTTCTCTTTGGCCCAAACAGTGCCAGCACCAACCAAACCGGCACGATAATAATCGCACCCACAATTATATTGGGCACAGACCAGATAACGATCCAGTTAATCGCGACTTCGACAGAATCCAGAACAACGTCCATATCCAGACCAAATTCCCTGACAATTTTGTCAGCAGTAATGTCCAGCCATGTCATCACACCGCCGGTAATCAGTGACGCCAGTACGATTAACCAAAATGTATTGAGCGCGCGAACAATCCAGGTCAATTTTTAATGGCTCCATTAGCCGATTCTTCCAATGGGAGTGGAAGCAGAATTCCCGGAATGAAA
>JAESRR010000076.1 GCA_016764535.1 Cohaesibacteraceae bacterium
ACATCCTCGGCTTTTTTTGAATGCACCAGAATTGCGTCGACATCACCAGCTCTACCCAAACGTAAAGCCTGGCCTGTTCCAACGACGAGAAGCTGTACGTCGAGATTGATGTCTCTCTTGATTGCAGGCAGCAGGATGTCGGAAAGGCCGGAATTATGAAATGAAGTCGTAACCGCCAGTTTTATGCTTTCGGACAGGGCATTTGTTGCTGACAACACCAGAGTTACAAACCCGGCAAATATAGTGCGTGTCATTCAATAATGTCTCCGTTCAAAAAAGCCTTTGCTTCGCTGGTTTGAGGAGCATTGAAAAAATGATCGGCTGTGCTGTATTCCCGGATGCGTCCCCCAATCATCATTATGACTTCGCTTGCCAGTCTTTTTGCCTGACCCATATCATGCGTCGCCATGATTATTCTCGTTCCCTCGTGATGGGTGGATTTCAGTAATTCCTCAATTTCGCGTGTCGCACCACCGTCCAGATTGGCACATGGTTCATCCAAAAACAGTACATCAGGCCTCCTGATCAACGCGCGTGCGAGCGCAAGTTTTTGTTTTTCCCCTCCAGAAAGTCGTGTGGCTTGTCGGTCGAAAAGGGCTTCAAGTTTGATCCTGTGAGCCCATGTTTTAGCTAACAGATACGCATCTTTGCGTTTCATACCATTAAGTACCAATGGATAGGCGAGGTTTTCTTTGACAGTTCGGCGCAACATAATGGGTGTTTGAAAAACATAGGACTGTTTTTTTTGAACTTCCGGAATGCTCTGGTTCCAGCWAACAGAYCCSCTTGAAACGCGTTCAAGGCCGTGCATCATGCGTAACAAGGTTGTTTTACCCGATCCATTGGGACCCATTACAATGCTGAATTCACCAGAGTTTATGGTGAGATCAATAGGCCCCAGAAGCCGCTTGCCCCGCCGTGTAACAGTCGCTTTATCCAGAACCAGGGGGAAAATTGATGTCATCACCAGCGCCGCTCCCGTTCTGTTTTGGTAAGCCAGTGGATAAGGATGTTGATGGATACTGCGAGGGAAATCAATACAAACCCCAAACCAAGAGCCAGAGCAAAATCTCCTTTTCCGGTTTCAAGAGCGATGGCTGTTGTGAGTACCCGCGTGGCATGATCAATGTTTCCCCCAACGACCATGATTGCGCCGACTTCGCCAATGGCTCTTCCAAAACCAGCCAATGAAGCTGTCAGGAGAGCACGTCGGCCATCCCACAGTAAAGTCGCAATTTTTTGCCTGTGAGACGTGTTGAGAGAAATCAACAGATCGTGATATTCCGCCCAGAGTTCCCGGAATGATTGGTGCGCAATGGAAGCAATCAAGGGAGCGATAATGATGATTTGCGCTATTATCATTGCTGTAGGAGTAAACAGCAAACCAAAGACACCAAACGGCCCGGACCTGGATAAAAAGATGTATACAATCAATCCGACAACAACCGGTGGCAGCCCCATGAGTGCGTTGAGGATAGCGATGGTTAGACGCCTGTAGCGAAATCTCTGTATCGCCAGGTAGGCCCCGAAAGGAAGAGCAAATGCTGATGAAATTATCAGAGCCGTTAAACTGACTTGTAATGATCTGAGGGTAATTTCTATTAAATCTGCATCCAGCAGAATGACGAGCAAAAATGCAGTCTTTAGCCCTTCATATATGTCTGCCATGGCGATTTCCAAATTACATAGATCACCAATATTCCAATGGAACAAGTAGTGACCAGCCGCACATTTTCATGAATTCACCCCAGGTTCAATCTCATAATTATCAATGTAGAAATAATTGAGATTTTGAAATTGCGATTGAGGCAAGTGGACCTTCATAAGTTGATCGAGGGGGGTATTTCGTCATTCTGTTCGGCTTGGATTTTTTTTGGGGGGGGGCGCAGTTTGGGAATATTGCGAAAGAACTATTATTCCCGCCGTCTCACTCTGATCTCGATGCGTCTGCGGGATTTACTCACGCCAAACTCATCGCTGTCATTTTGATAGCGTTCCGGCGCTATGAGCTGGGCACCTGAATAAGAGAAAATTACAATATCTTTCAAACGAAAATCATTTTGTAAAACCATGCTCACGGACATTGCCCGGATCAGCCCAAGACCTGCATTGTCGGCGGGAACCAGTTTTCCTATTTCTTCATCACCCGCAAGAACAGCATTCATTGTTCGGTCCAGATTGGATATTTGTTTKAAAAGTGGTTGCTCATCGGTATGACCGATCACTTCAATCAGATTGACATTGTAATCAGCAATRATTTTTACCAGYCTGTCARCGATGGAAGTGCCAAGCAGGTTTTTAAATTCATCACTTAATTCAGCGCTTCCCGACTTGAAAGAATATCCGGCAGCTTCATTCAGGTTAATTATTGGTGGCCAGCTGTGCTTTCCTGTTGTCGCCGTAGCAGATSAAGCCSCTGCGTGCTTAACAGCAGCTATCGCCCGGGCTTCGTCCAGCTCGACGAGACTGGATTCCACAATCGATTTAAGAACCGGTGCATGTTTAGTGATTTGGGAAAGTGTTGGTTTTATCCTGAGTTCATCATAGGTCTTTTTAAAAATCACCAATTCTCGCCAATCCTTGTCGGCCTCAATTACCTTCACTGCTTCGGCGAGTTTTTCYTTTTTAGTTGRTTGAMGWTCAACTCTTTCTTTCGAGGYCTCRACCAGTCTTGTCACTTGACCTTTTGCYCGCGAGAGTTCMCTGCGYAAAATTTCGTTTTGTTTGGTRATTTCCTCGATGGTTTCAGGGACAGCATCCATGACCGCCTGCTCATGAATTTCTGTTTCTTTTTGTAAAATTCCGGCGATCGCGATGAGCAATGAAAACATGAGAAGTATGATCGTCTCGGCCATGGTCAATCCGAGAACGACACCGCGTCGGTAACTTTTTTTTGACAACGCGACCGAATTAATCATTCTTTCTCCAGCTCCATTTGGATGAACTGGAGGAAGAGGGCATAGCGGCCTGTTTCATTTTGTTGATCAGATCCAGTTGAAGTTGCATAATCATCAAACTCTGATCGTTGTTTTCCTTCGTCATTTTTTCAATGGCCGCAGTTGATTGTTCAACTTTGCTGGCGATGTTGCCAATTTCTGGAACCAGCGCGTTGATCGCATCCAGTCCCTTATGCAATTGTTCAGACTTGAATGCACTGTCCTGGAGGATTGCCTGAGATTGCTCACCATGTTGTTCGATGATTTTTTGCAAATGCTCGAGAGTGGGTTCAAGTTTGATTTCAACGACTTCATCAGGCATCGAAAATTCGGACATTTTTTTACCAAGACGATCGACACTTTTGCTGAAAAGTGAAATATTCCTGCCGAATTCCTTTCTCGCTTCGGAAAGGATTTGATTTTGGGAACGCGTGCTTTCTTCTATGGTTTTTGTTGTTTGAGTGAGGAGTTGGCCTATATTATGGGATATTTCATCAAGAGGCACTTTGGTATCCGTTCCGATGGATAGCAGTGTGTCGGTGATTGTTGCCCCGGTATCCTGGGTAGCACTGCTAATCTCTTCAAAACCCTCACGAACCATTTGCTGGTTGGCGCGACGAAACAAGACCATCTGACGCACGGTTTCTTCCATTTCCCTTTTTACCAACCGGGCCATACTTGCCAGTTCCAGCCTGGTTTCACGCTCGACTTCAATCGGATCGACACGCATCTGAGTGTACATAACCCGCAATAATACTCCTGCAATGGTCGACGCAATTGCAACACCAAAACTCTGGACAATTCCATCAATGCTTTGGCTGTCGGAAAATTGATAAAGGGCCATGCCCAGGCTCGTCAGGGTAAACAGAAACCCCATGTAATAGAGATTGTCTCCGACTTGCTCATCCTGTAAACGCAGCCCCCTGAAGACCAGCGTCATAACCATGTAGGCTATCATGAACAGGATAGGTACAGTGGTGACCGTAACCGCCGGAAAATGGAGATATTTTCCGCCCATAATTGCGGCAACTCCCATGATGGTAAACGTTACAAATATTGCAGGAGAAGCATACCTTCCGGCCCTGTCGTATCTGCGTCCACCACGGGCCATTAATTTGAACCCTGTAGTTTGATTATACTACCAAGATGGCCGTTATTTTCTTCAATCCAGCGCGCCCAGAATTCCATGTGCTTGCGATCATCAAGCCTGGAGGTCTCCCGAACCACAAGCCAAATCGAGACTTTTGCGTTTTTCAGATTGGTTTCGAAGTGTTCATGCGCCTGTGATTTTTGGTACCTGCGATAAGATAAACTTCCCCTGTATTGGGAATACTTGTTTGTATGCTCAATCATGTCAGATATGACGACGATGTGTGTCGGGACTTTTGATGCTTTCTTTTGTACTAAATATTTTAAAGCAATATTCTGAATACCTGCCATGATCGGTGAGCTATCGGCTTCAATATCCGGCAGGTTTGCAAACAGATTTTCAAGTGGTCTGGAATAACCTTCTTCCCATCGCTTTTGGGCAAGTCGCGGATTTGCGATTGTTGCATCGACACTTTCAGCATTACCAATGTTGCAGCCACTGAATAATATGTTTCTTGAATCGGAAGTCGTCAATAATGTGCTGATTTCCAGTCTGCCCCCGACCGGAGTTTCCGAAGGAAGCTCGGTCAATCTTTCCAGAACTTCCTTGCGGGTAATGGCAGCAAGACCATCCGAGGTATCCAGAAGCACAACCAGGCGAGATATCTCACCGCTTTCCGGGCATAAATCGCTTGCAATTTGCTCCACCGAGCGGGCTTTGAGCGCGTAATGAACAATTGCACCAATCAGGACCGCTGCTGCGGTGATGACCGCTATCGCTGCCACGATTGATACTGCATTACTTTTTCGTTTTCTACGCCTGACCATTATGTGTCCTGAAAGAGATCATCGAGTGTTTTGTAGCGTTCAAACGCATACTGGAAGGCCGTGTTTACTTCGGCAATATGTATTGCCAACTCGCCTTGTATTTTCCGTATTTCTTCGTCCAGCTCAGTCGTGTTCCATGCACCGCCAATCAATGGAGGAGTGGATTGGCGTGTTACATTGAATTCTTCCGTAAAATACTTCGGGGGGGAAGTGTCCCTGATTTCTGTGTTGGCTTCCCGGTACTTGCTCAAAAGCAAATTGGCAGTTCGATCAAGTTGGTCCTGATGTCCCGATAGAAGTGCAATTAATCGGGCACGGCTGGAGATGATGATGTCATGCTCGCGTCCGCGCTCTGTCAAATCACGACTTGCCTGATTTACGTCTTCACTCAGCTCGTCGCGCAACTCACTCAAACGTTCAATGTTCTCGGAGCATTTCTCTGCGTAGTTTCTACGGGCAATCTCAAGCCTTTTTTGAACACCGGCAAATCCAAAGTATGGGTCAAAAAGAAACCATCCGTCCATGAATGCAAATACCGAGAACAGTGCACCGATCGAGAAAAGCATCCATGATTTTATGTCAGTAAGTTCCAGCGGTGAACTGGCAAGTCTGGCGACTACCTGAAGTCCTGCATCCTCAAGGACGATGCTTGATACTTCGCGATAATGGGCAAGTGCAAGATTGATACCGCCAACGGTCGCGAGATATATCAACAACACCAATAAGCCCATCAATTTGGCTATATATAATCTATGATGGAGCAGCCGTGCTGCATAAATTGCGAGCAACAATGCGGTGACAATATTCAAAATCGCAAATATCGATGCTTCAACAATTCCACCCACCAGCCCGAAAGCGCTACCATCGGCAAGAAACAGGCCGTTCAGTGCTGTTTCCACAACAACAAGCAAACCAAGCAAACCAATTTTCAGGGTCAAATTGAGTGTTGTATTGATCCGTGCCGCTCTGGAAATTTTGTGTTTTTGTCGAAATGTCCGGCGTTCTTCTTCAGCCTCTCTCAGGGTGTCTCGCAGGCCGTGAAGATCATTTATGCCCTGCCTTGCTTCTGCCTCAAAATCCGCAGTACTGGTCGCGCTGGCTGTTCTAACCTGTTCAAACCGGCCAGTAAAATTCAGGCTGGACAAGCGGGAGTGATAGACATCTATCTCGTCTTCAAATTGAACCAGCGCGGATTTATTCTCGTCCTCCATGCGTTCAATGATTTTTAGCTCGACAGCATCGCGGACAATATCATCTGAAGCAGGAAGGTTTTTTAAACCTCTGTCTCGCGCGAGATTTTGAATGTCCAGCTGTTTAACCAGTTTTTCGGGATCGATTGTTGGAAACAGTTGTAAAGAAGGTCTGTAGTCATGAGGTGCTGCGTCAGCGTCTGCCAGAACTCTTTTCAACGCACTAAAACGCATATTCTGTATTCCCGCCCTGGTTATGGCCTTGCTGAAAATGAGCTACCTTTTGTCAGTAGAGTTCATTATTCATTATGTATCCAGGGTAAAATTCCATTTCACACGCTTTCAGCCCAATATTTGATTTTTGAAGAACAATCGGGCGAATTTAAGTCATCAAATGCCAAATGCTGATTTGATAGAAAATTCCGTCTCCCGGCGTTAGTAGTGGAGCCTGGCACCATCGGAACATGAACATCAAGCGGGAAGTGCAACTTCTGGATTCAGAGATTGCCGTCTCTTCGCTCATGGGTATCGCGTGAGTTTCCCGACATGGTCAGGCATAAAATCCTGGCAGTTTGTTATCTGCCGCTATCAACCGGATACAGTTGAACGTGAATTTCTCTCACGCAAGTAGGCGCAAATATGAGCATGGTTCGTGATCAACCACTTACATATATATACTGTGCCGGGTATTGTCGGCAAGTTACGGTTTGTTTGGTGAGAACGTCCGATTGATTGGGCAATATATCGCGTTGATCTATTTGGAAAAATTTGGCTGGGGATCCTGGACTCGAACCAAGACCAACGGAGTCAGAGTCCGTCGTTCTACCATTAAACTAATCCCCAGCATGTTGGCTTTTCGGTAGTTTTAAAAGCCGGAGGCAACGCGATCAGCGCTGGTGCGCGATGTCTAGACCGTCCAGTGAAGACCGTCAAGTAGATGTACAAATTGATTGTGAGAAACTCGGGAAGTTTGAAGCAATTGCAATTTGAACTGAAAAGTGAAGTCATCGTTTTCGTCGCTTGCGTTCGATCACGCCAATGATATGGTGGGCGGGACGAAAACTTGACCAGCGATAAAAGTAGCGCTGGATGGAGCAGACAATTGACTGATCAGGGTGACGCAGAGCGTCCCGATGGATCAGGTGGAAATGGCAAATCAGCGGATATAAACGCTGATGGACCTGGAAAAAAGAGCAAAAGGCGACGTCGAAATTATCGACGGCACAAGGGAACAGAGCAAAAAACGCGTGATGGATCGATAATCCAGACCGATGACAAAAAAGCCGACCCAAATGGACCGGCGTCACCAGGTGCTGGATCGTCTGCAAAATTTCATCGCCGTCGTAAGAGGGCAGGCAAGCCGGATTCTGACGGGCAGATCGAAAACAGACGGGAAAAATCACGGGTTTCCGAGAGGCAGGACAATAATGTGCTGTCCGGTACTGGACCTGTTGGCGACGATGCAGCGAATAAACGAGCTGCAGACCCGCGCAAAAATACTGCACTTCAACCCGGCCAAAACCGGGAAGGTCAGTCGCGGGGTAACGCCAGGCATGCGCGACGCAATCCTGAACGGGGAGGCAAGGCGAATGCACGCTCTAATTCCGGATTTTATGCCGCACTTGATTTGGGAACAAATAATTGCCGGTTGTTGGTTGCAGAACCTCAAGCGGAAGGGTTTCGCGTTGTTGATGCGTTTTCACGCATCGTTCGGCTGGGCGAAGGTATAGGCGCGTCAGGTTCGTTGGGGCAGGCCGCAATGGATCGCGCAATTGCGGCACTGAGGATTTGCAGATCCAAACTCGATATCCGAAAAGTAACCAATGTTCGTTTGATAGCAACAGAGGCGTGTCGGATCGCGTCCAATGGCGAGCATTTCCTTGCCCGGGTGCAGAAAGAAGCTGGCCTTAAACTTGAAATTGTAGACAGGGAAACAGAAGCAAGGTTGGCGGTGTCCGGATGCGCCTCCCTTATTCATCCAAAAGCAGAAGGCGTTTTGCTATTTGACATCGGTGGCGGAAGTTCGGAACTGGTCTGGCTCGACATGAAGCGGATTGGGCGCTTCCAGACTTCCGGGTCAGATGACAAGAATGCCAGGAACAGCCAGATTGCTGATGAAACAACCAYATCYGGAAATGTWYTGTCTGGTATGGCWAAAATGCAGGCAGTTCGCTCCTGGGCATCCTTGCCRTTGGGTGTGGTCACACTGTCAGAACATCACGGGGGRCACGATGTAACCCGTGAGAGTTATGAAAGTATGGTARCGCATGTTCGATCACAATTGCATTTGCTKGACGAAGGYGATGCGTTGCGTGAAGCAATGGCGGGCGGGCGTATGCACATGCTGGGGACTTCGGGGACCGTTACTACTCTGGCCGGAGTTTTTTTGGGGTTGCGTCGTTATGATAGACGCAGGGTCGACGGCACCTGGCTGTCTATCCAACAACTGACAGCAATGATTGATCGCATTCTGGACATGGATTTTTCACAGCGGGTGGCCAACCCCTGTATAGGCGAAGATCGTGCTGATCTTGTTCTCGCCGGCTGCGCTATTCTTGACGCATTTATGAGAGAATGGCCGTGCAAACGACTACGTGTCGCTGATCGCGGGCTTCGAGAAGGAATTCTAATGGAATTAATGACCGCTGATGGTGTATGGGATAAGACTGCTGGTGATAATAAAAGAAATTCAAACCAAAACCGGCCACGCAACCGTCACAAATCAAGGCGCAGGCACAGACCCGGCCAGATTAAGAGACCCGGAGCCGATTGATGATTAAAAAAACAGGTGACAGCAGCAATCATCGATCGATGAAAGTACGCGTCAAGACCGCCAAGGGGCGCAAACTGTCCTCTACACTATGGCTTCAGCGACAGTTGAATGACCCTTATGTCCAGCGGGCAAAGAGAGACGGATTTCGCTCCAGGGCGACCTACAAAATATTGGAAATGAACGAGAAACACAGGTTCCTTGTACCTTCCTCACGTGTGATAGATTTAGGTTGCGCACCGGGTGGATGGCTTCAGGTTGCCTCGGATGTTACTAATTCAAGTCATGAAAAAGTTAAAGTAGTTGGTATTGATTACCTGGAGCTTGAACCCGTTTCAGGCTGTGTGATCTTGCAGAAGAATTTTTTGGATGAAGATGCACCACAGGCACTGCTGGATGCATTGGGTGGACATGCGCCGACACTTGTTATGTCGGATATGGCAGCTCCGACAACTGGTCACAAACAAACTGATCATCTAAGAACAACGCATTTGTTTGAAGTTGCTGCGGAATTTGCTCGCGAATCCCTTGAACCGGGCGGAACATTTTTATCAAAAGTGTTTCGTGGAGGAACAGAGCATGAGCAATTGCGTGAATTGAAACGGGATTATACCCAAAAATCATTCAATTATTGCTTAAACTCTTTTAAAACTTATCATGGTGCTGACGATGGGAATTGAACCCACGGC
>JAESRR010000280.1 GCA_016764535.1 Cohaesibacteraceae bacterium
AAAGTTTATGGCACTTAGGGGAGTAGCATTAGCAGTCGTTTTGACAGCAGCTACGCCATTTCTTCCTGAAATTATGACTGGTTCATGGACGGTTAGCGCCATTGCGCAGACTGTAAATCAAGTAGTTGTAAAAGGTAATTCGCGTGTCGATGCCGAGACCGTGCGGGCGTATATTACCATTAAACAAGGTCAGCGAGCTGACGATTTTTCCATAGATGAGTCACTTAAGGCTTTGTATGGAACTGGCTTGTTTAAGGATGTTGATATTAGAACCAGCGGTAATACGCTGGTTGTGACTGTGGTTGAAAATCCCGTCATAAATCGTATCGCATTTGAAGGTAATAAGAAAATTCGCGATAATGCGCTTTCCCGGACTGTAGTTTCCAAAGAGCGTGGTGTGCTTACCGAAGCCCGCGTTCAGCAGGATGTGCAAAGAATTCTGGAAACATACAGGCGATCAGGTAGATTTAACGCACAGGTTGAACCGAAGGTAATTGATCTTTCCCGTGGTCGTGTTGATCTGGTCTACGAAATATCCGAAGGCGACAAGACCGGGGTTTCCCGTATTACGGTTATTGGAAATACTGCGTTTTCAGATCGTCGGCTTCTCAAGGTTATTCGTACCCGTGAATCTGGATTGCTAAGCTTCCTGCGTTCGGGTGATAACTATGACCCTGACAGGCTTGATGCTGACAGGGAATTGCTCCGTAAATTCTATCTTGATCATGGTTATGCTGATTTCAGGATTGTATCAGCTGTTGCCGAGCTTGATCGAGAGCGGAATGTGTTTTTCATCACGATCACTGTCGATGAAGGTGAGCCATATACAATCAGTGATGTGCAGATTGAATCAAATATTCCCGATGTAGATCCGGTTGCGTTGGAAAGGGTCATCACAACTGATGTTGGTGATACTTATTCTGCAAAAGCTGTCGAAAAATCTCTTGAGGAATTGACGATTGAGGTCTCTCGTTCAGGATATGCGTTTGTGCGGGTGACACCTCGTGGAGATCGTGATTACGAAAATCACACGATATCGCTAACGTATTTTGTTGATGAAGGAACGCGTGCGTATATCGAGCGCATTAACGTCAACGGTAATACACGTACCCGTGATTATGTGATACGGCGCGAATTCGATCTGGCTGAAGGCGATGCATATAATCGTGTTCTTGTTGATCGTGCAGAGCGTCGTTTAAAAGCTCTCGGGTATTTCAAAACAGTTTCTATCACAACAGAGCCAGGCTCGTCGCCGGATCGTGTGGTTCTTAATGTGGCTGTCGAAGAACAGTCTACCGGTAATATATCATTTGGTGCCGGTTATTCTTCAGCTGACGGGTTCATTGGAGACGTCGAACTTAGCGAAAACAATTTTCTTGGACGTGGGCAGCAGGTGAAGCTGGGTGTCGGTCTTGGTCAGAAAACCAGAACATACGACATTTCTTTCACCGAGCCTTATTTCCTCGGGCGCAGGGTTTCTGCAGGATTTGATCTGTATCGCCGCGCATATCAGGATAATGATTTCCGGTCTTATGATCAGACTACGGACGGCGCTACCATAAGATTTGGTATGCCGATTACTGAAAATCTGAAGGCGCAGATCCGGTATAACTATGAAGCTGACAAGATCTCCGATCCAGAAGCCGGGTCATCCTTGTCAATCACACAGGTCGCTGCGGCTGGACGTACGGTCAAGTCATCATTGGGTTATTCCTTGATATATAACTCACTCGATAACATGGTTGAACCGCATGACGGCATCTATGTTCGCTTTGATCAGGATTTTGCTGGTCTGGGTGGCGATGTGAGATATCTTCGTTCAACTATTGATGCGCGTTATTATCGGGAAGTTTATCCTGAGCTCGGGATAGTCGGTCTGGTGAAATTCACTGGTGGTAACATCATCGGTGCCGGCAAGGACATTCGCCTTGTTGACGCTTTCTTTAAAGGAAGTTCGACATTACGTGGCTTCAAATCTTCCGGATTTGGCCCAAGGGATTTGGCATCAGCGAATAAAGATGCTCTGGGTGGCAAAACGTTTGTTGCTGCTACCGCCGAGCTTCAGTTCCCCATATGGGGTCTGCCAGAAGAGTTTGGATTGCGTGGATCCGCTTATGCTGATGTTGGAACAATGTTCGGGACAGACGCAGGCAGTATAGCCGGTGTGACAGTTCGTGACGAAAAAGCTTTGCGTGCATCAATTGGTGTAGGCTTGATCTGGAACYCTCCTCTCGGAYTGTTGCGTGCTGATCTGTCACATGTGTTGGCGAAAGATGAGCACGATCAAACAACAATGTTCCATTTTGGAGCCGGTACACAATTCTAATTGTCGAAACAATCAGAGAAGGCCGTCTTCCGTGATGCGGTAGACGGCCTTTTTTTTAGGCTAAACTATGAACGAACAGAAATTCTTTAAAACACCTGCGCCGTTAAGTCTGGAAGAAATTGTCGAAATTTGTGGGGCAAAATCTCCAGAAAACACCGATCTTTCCAAATCAATTTGCGGTATAGCACCGCTGGAAGATGCAACTTCATCAGATTTGTCGTTTTTGGATAATCCCAAATATGTATCGTTGGCATCTGCAACCGGGGCCGGGGTTGTACTATGTGCTTCTCGATTCGCGGAGCGTTTGCCAGATCATGTTATTCCGCTTGTATCRGCAGTGCCATACAAGGCATTTGCTCAGGTTGCGGCTATTTTGTATCCAGCTTCRTTGGTGCCTGAACTGGCCTTCTGTAGTCCGGGAGAAATCGCTGGGAAAGTACACACTACTGCCAAAATTGAATCAGGGGCCACGGTTGAGCCTGGTGCGGTGATTGGTAGTAATGTTGAGATTGGTGAAGGAACTAT
The DNA here is from genome assembly GCA_016764535.1 of Cohaesibacteraceae bacterium. GTDB lineage: Bacteria > Pseudomonadota > Alphaproteobacteria > Rhizobiales > Cohaesibacteraceae > JAESRR01. The sequence continues at coordinate 2,852 of JAESRR010000280.1, forward strand.
AATTGCAAGCAACGCCATAATTTCTGCAAATGTAACTATCGGACGTAATTGTTAYATAGGGCCGGGCTGTGTCATTCAACATACAGTGATCGGAAATAATGTTRTTCTTCATCCAGGCGTCAAATCCGGTCAGGATGGATTTGGATTTGCAATGGGTCCAGGAGGACATCTAAAAGTTCCCCAGATTGGCCGTGTAATTATCCAGGATAGTGTGGAAATTGGTGCAAATTCAGCAATTGATCGTGGAGCAAATCGGGACACGATGATTGGCGAGGGTACAAAAATCGACAATCAGGTGCAAATCGGCCATAACGTCGTCGTTGGCAGACACTGTATTATTGTATCACAGGTTGGATTGTCCGGCAGTTGTACATTGGGTGATTTTGTTGCAATTGGTGGCCAATCTGGTGTAGCTGGCCATGTTACTGTTGGTTCCGGTGCGCAAATAGCGGCGGTAAGTGTTGTAAAAGACGATGTACCGGCAGGCGGTCGTTATGGCGGGTGTCCTGCAAAACCGGTAAAGCAATGGTTCCGGGAAATATCGGCTCTAAAAAAACTGGCTGAGCGAAAACCTCAATCATGAATATTTGAATAAATATTTGATGGCAGATTAGAAGGCAATATGATGTCTGGTGAATCAACCACATTGACCTCGGTCGATATTAAAGAACTCCTCGAGTTGCTCCCTCATCGTTACCCGTTTTTGATGATTGATAAAATCGTTGATATGGTTGGGGATGAGAGCGCAATTGGTATAAAAAACGTAACAATGAACGAGCCTCAATTCACTGGGCACTTCCCTGGTCATCCTGTTATGCCTGGTGTTCTCATGATTGAAGGAATGGCACAAACTGCGGGAGCGCTCTGTGTTCATAGCAGGAAATCTCTGGGTGTTCCTCCAGTTGTATATCTGATGACGGTTGATAAGGCCAAATTTCGTAAACCAACTGGCCCCGGAGACGTGATTGAATATCATGTTAAAAAGATACGTAGTCGTGGTTCAATCTGGAAATTCGCCTGCGAAGCAAAAGTCGATGGAATTAAAGTTGCCGAAGCCGAAATTGGCGCCATGTTGGTTGACGGCTAGATCATGAGCATCGTTCACGAAACTGCAGTTGTAAACGCCAAAGCCAATCTGGGAAATGGCGTTTCAGTGGGTCCTTTTTGTGTGATTGGTCCTGATGTGACTTTGCACGATGGTGTTGAACTTTTAAGTCATGTGGTTATAGAAGGCTCAACAACACTCGGGTCTGGCACCAAAGTATATCCGTTCGCTTCACTTGGACATCAGCCACAGGATTTGAAATTTGCCGGCGAGGATTGTAGCCTCGAGTTCGGTGAGAATTGTGTAATACGCGAAGGCGTAACTGCAAATCCAGGAACCTCGGGTGGTGGCCTGAAAACGGTGGTTGGGAACAGATGTACATTTTTGTCCAACTCCCACGTGGGTCACGATTCAATTATTGGCAATAATGTTATTCTTTCCAGTAATGTAATGATTGCGGGTCATGTACTCATCGGAAATGATGTCATCATTTCTGGTGGTTCCGGTATTCATCAGTTTTCCAGAATTGGTACCGGAGCTTTTATCGGCGGTTTGGCCGGAGTAGAGCACGACGTCATACCCTATGGTATGGTTCTGGGTAACAGAGCCTATCTGGGTGGCTTGAACCTGGTTGGTCTTAAGCGCCTGGGTGTCGAGCGAGAATCCATTCACAATGTAAGGCGTGCCTACAAAAGTATCTTTGTTGGAGAAGGCACGCTCAGGGAGCGTACGGAAAAAGTTGCGGCTATCTATCCTGACGATGACTATGTGCAACTCATCACAAATTTTATACTGGCAGATTCCGATCGTGCGCTTTGTACACCTAAATCCTGATTATCACCATGGATGATGTTCCTTATCTCAATCCTCCTGTTTCAATCATTTGTGGCGGGGGCTCTCTTCCGTTTATCATTGCGAAGGCATTGGAATTTCAGAACAGGGAATATTTGTTGATTGGCCTTGTGGGCGAAACAGATATTGAAATCGAGAAATATCGGCATATCTGGGTAAAATGGGGTGAGTATGGTAAACTGTTCAAGGCACTTGATGATTTTTCATGTCGTCATTTGATGTTTGCCGGTGCGATTGTGAACAGGCCTGATTTGAAATCAATTCGATTTGATTTTGTTGGATTAAAGGCGCTCCCCGAGCTGGTTTCAATTGCGGTGGGCGGAGATGGAAACGTGTTCGCCGGTATAGGAAAATTCTTCGAAAAACGTGGCTATCAAATTGAATCCATTGTCGATGTTGTTCCTGATGTTTTGGTCTCTTCAGGGTGTCTGACCAAACGCCAGCCATCAGAACAGGATAGAAGGGACCTGATACTTGCTCATAGAGCTGCATATATGATTGGTGGCCTGGATGCAGGTCAAAGTGCAGTATGTGCCAATGAACGTATAATAGCACTGGAAGGACCTGAGGGGACGGATCAAATGATCGAGCGGTGCGGCGACATACGATCTCAGAATCGGGCGCGCTGGCATAAAAATCATGCGGTGCTGGTTAAGTGCCCAAGGCCTGGGCAAGATATGCGGTTTGATATTCCCACAATAGGTCCCGACACAATTTCACAGGCAATTTTAGCCGGTATTGGCGGTATTGGCTTGTCAATTGGGGAAGTGCAAATCCTCGAGCTGGAAACCGTAATAGACCGTGCCAACGAGGCCGGTATGTTCATCATCGGGTTGGATCCACTAGATGTCACACCAATTGTCCAGGATTGAGAAACCGCTACGTATTTATATTGTTGTGGGAGAAGATTCCGGTGATCAACTGGGAGTTAACCTGCTCGTCTCTTTGCGGAAACTTGTAGAGCCCCGTAAAATTGAATTTTTTGGTATTGCCGGTGATCGTATGAAGCATGCAGGCTTGAGCAGCCTGTTTCCCCTTTCTGATATCGCAGTTATGGGATTGAGTGCAATTATCTGGAATTTTCCCAGAATATACCGTAGAGCCAACCAGATTATTGACGATATTGTCGCAATTAAACCCGATGTATTGATAATTATCGATAGTCCGGATTTTACCCAACCAGTTGCAAGAAGGGCGAAAAGACGCCTCAACGGTAACTTGAAAGTTGTAAAATATGTATCGCCATCTGTTTGGGCCTGGCGGCCTGGCAGAGCAAAAAAGATGTCAGGTTTTGTCAATCACATTTTGGCGTTGCTTCCGTTTGAGCCTGATGTCCATAAAAAGCTAAACGGACCTCCATGCACCTATGTGGGACATCCGTTGATCGAACAGAAGTTAAAACTAAGGGGAAGTTCTGCAGACAAGAAAAGTTTGGAAGATGCTCCTGTTCTGGTCGTATTACCTGGTAGCAGAAGTGGAGAAGTCACAAGATTGATGCCAGTTTTTGGTGAAGTTGTCGCGCGGTTAAAAATGGTTTACCCCAACCTTGAGATACTGTTGCCGTGTGTTTCCCATCAAAAGAGCAATGTTTTAAGACTTATGTCGTTCTGGCCGGTGCAGGCTTCAATTATTGAAGGTGAAAGTGGTAAGTGGCAGGCCTTTAGAAGTGCRCATGCRGCWTTGGCTGCGTCGGGTACTGTRACCCTTGAACTCGSGATTGCTCATGTCCCTACWGTTGTYGCYTAYAAACTGGACTGGYTGGCCARCAAATTGAAATTTTTRGTAAAWGTACCGTCATTCGTWTTGGCAAATTTGGTAYTGGGCAAAAAKGTRATGCCTGAGTWYCTCGATGAAAAGGCAAACTGTGAAAACCTGTTCAYGAGCMTSRAACCATTGCTTGTTGAATCTGAYGCCMGAAMTRCACASCTGTTGTCATTRCAAARTATWGAYTTGATGATGGAAYTGGARAATGACMAACCCAGYAYGYGCGCTGGAAAAATYGTRCTWCGTGAAATYGRWKCTMTSYARGAAAGTTGAWTTKACAMWAMAGGGCCCWYMRARGGGCCCTGWARTGTAAATTTNYCKRGAACTATCTTTGTCCGATTGTTACATAGTCTCGTTTATCTGACCCGGTATAAAGCTGACGGGGCCGACCAATTTTTTGACTTGGATCTTCAACCATTTCTTTCCATTGCGCAATCCAGCCCACTGTTCTTGCGACAGAAAATAGCACAGTGAACATTTCAGCCGGAAATCCAAGAGCGCGAAGTGTGATGCCGGAATAAAAATCAATATTCGGATACAGTTTTTTGGAAACAAAATACTCGTCATTCAAAGCAATTTTTTCCAACTCCATCGCAACTTCCAAAGCAGGATCATCTTTAATTCCGAGCTCGTTCAGTACTTCATGGCAGGTTTTCTGCATGATGCGTGCACGTGGATCATAGTTTTTGTACACACGATGTCCAAAACCCATAAGACGAAATGGATCGTTTTTATCTTTTGCCCGGCGAATATATTCTGGAATGTTCTCAACGCTGCCTATTTCATGGAGCATATTGAGAGCAGCCTCATTTGCACCGCCATGGGCGGGGCCCCATAAGCATGCAATGCCGGCAGCGATGCATGCAAAAGGATTGGCTCCTGATGAACCAGCCAGGCGTACAGTCGACGTTGAAGCATTTTGTTCGTGGTCTGCATGTAACGTAAATATGCGATCCATTGCCCGTGCAAGAACCGGATTAACTTTATACTGTTCTGCAGGCACAGCAAAACACATATTCAGGAAGTTGGAAGCGTAATCCATCTCGTTTTTTGGGTAAACAAACGGTTGTCCGATTGAGTATTTGTATGCCATTGCCGCGATTGTTGGCATCTTGGCGACCATACGAAGAGAAGCAATCATACGTTGATGCGGGTCAGATATGTCTGTGGAATCGTGATAGAATGCAGAGAGAGCGCCTACAACTCCAACCATTATGGCCATTGGATGGGCATCTCTTCGGAAACCACGATATAATGTCTGCATTTGTTCGTGCAGCATGGTGTGACGGGTAACTCTTAGATCAAAATCGGTTTTTTGTGCGGGAGTGGGAAGTTCACCATAAAGCAACAGGTAGCATGTTTCGAGGAAGTCGCCATGCTCGGCAAGTTGTTCTATCGGATAACCACGATACAACAAGGTACCCAGATCACCATCAATATAGGTGATTTTGGATTCGCAGGATGCGGTCGATGTAAAGCCAGGGTCGTAGGTGAATTTTCCGGTTTGTTTGTACATAGATGCAATATCGATGACATCGGGGCCAATTACCCCGGTTTGAATTGGGAGTTCCCAACTGTCGTTACCAATACTTAATTTGGCGATTTTGTCGCTCATGAAGCCAACCCTCAATGTTGTTGCAGCCGCGCACTGGTTGTATCCGGGGTCCAGTCAGATACACCCGCAATTGATATTGCATATGCGGCGGAGGCAGTTGGAACTGCCTGTTGGGTATCCGATTTGCTCACCGCCTGCAAGGTCAACGATGTGTGTAGTTTAGTTGTATTCCGGATTATATATCGAATTTAACAATGAGATATCTATGTAAGTTATTGTTATTAAATTATAATTAAGTCGACTAACAAACAAGTTAGTCGACCATTGGTTCAAGAATTACAAAGTCCGGGATGATTTATGAAACTGTGAGATCCGTGCGCAATTTGGATGAGTAATTTCACAACAAAACACGCCATGATGGAATGATATACGAGTGGGCTGATTCTTGCTCAGCTGATCAAGGCTCTATGGGGCCTGATCTTTCAGGCGTTGAATGGCTTCGTTTTTCCCCAACACAACAAGTACATCAAAAATTCCAGGAGATGTTCCCCTGCCTGTAAGAGCCGCGCGTAATGGTTGAGCAACTTTCCCGAGTTTTAGTTCCTTTGCTTCGGCAAATGAGCGTACAACCTGCTCTGTATTCTCCGGTGTCCAGGAATCAAGAGCTTCAAAGTGGGGAATGATTTGTCCGAGTAGGGTCTTTGCGTCATCATTCAATAATTTGGAAGCTTTTTGGTCAAAAGCCAGGGGTCGCTCACTGAAAATGAAGCTCATGCTATCAATAAGTTCAAGAAGTGTTTTCGCGCGTTCCTTTAATCCAGGCATGGCTTTAAGAACCGCATCCTGCATAATATTCAGTTTCTTTTTCGCGTCCTCATAGCCTTCAATATGCGGTAAAAGCTCTACACATGCGTTGAATAAATGTTGATCGCTGCTCCCGCGCATATGTTGACCGTTGATAGCTTCCAGTTTTTTGAAATCAAATCTGGCCGCTGATTTTCCAACAGCATCCAGTCCAAAATGCTCTAACAGATCATCAGTGGAAAAAAATTCATCATCGCCATGGCTCCATCCCAGCCGAACAAGATAGTTCCGCATCGCTTCTGGCAGATATCCCATGTCACGATATGCTTCAACACCGAGAGCTCCGTGTCGTTTGGAAAATTTTGCCCCATCCTGACCATGTATTAGCGACAGATGAGCCATCTCCGGGACGTCCCAGCCAAATGCCTCGTATAAAACAGTTTGACGCGCACCATTGGTGAGGTGATCATCACCGCGAATGATATGGGTAATTTCCATATCGTGATCGTCAACGACAACTGCCAGCATATATGTGGGTGTGCCATCAGACCTTAGAAGAATGAAGGCGTCCAGATCCTTGTTCGGAAATGTTACTTTGCCCTGTACCAGGTCATTGACAACTGT
>JAESRR010000281.1 GCA_016764535.1 Cohaesibacteraceae bacterium
GAACTATGGACACTGAAACAAGTTCAGTGTGACACAGCGGGTGAGGTGATGCCGGGGTTGGCGACTGAAGTTGATGGGGTTCACTGACGCAGAACCCACCCTGTCATGCTGATGTCGATCAGCAACCATCACTCTGAAGTGCAGGGCGGTATGGAGTTTGATTGCACACAATCGTTCCGACTTGCTCCCGGGGGGGGATCAAAACAAAGATCGCGCAAGCCGTGTGGCCGAACTATGGACACTGAAACAAGTACAGTGTGACACAGTGGGTGGGGTAGTGCCGGAGTTGGCGACTGAAGTTGATGGGGTTCACTGACGCAAGCACACCCACTGTGTCATGCTGATGTAGATCAGCATCCATCACTCTGAAGTGCAGGGCGGTATGGAGTTTGATTGCACACAATCGTTCCGACTTGCTCCCGGGGGGGTATCAAAACAAAGATCGCGCAAGCCGTGTGGCCGAACTATGGACACTGAAACAAGTTCAGTGTGACACAGTGGGTGGGTAAGTGCCGGAGTTGGCGACTGAAGTTGATGGGGTTCACTGACGCAAGCACACCCACCCTGTCATGCTGATGTAGATCAGCATCCATCATTCTGTCTTGCAGCACGGTATGGTGTTTGATTGTACCAATCGCGCCGATTTGCTCCCGGGGATTACCTATCCAGATATCGCGCAAGCTGTATGACTGAACTATGGACACTGAAACAAGTTCAGTGTGACACAGTGGGTGGGGTAGTGCCGGAGCAGATTACGGATTATTTGGGTTTCTACAACTTTGCTGCACCCGCCACGTCATGCTGATGTAGATCAGCATCCATCACTCTGAAGTGCAGCGCGGGATGGTGTTTGATTGCACACAATCGTTCCGACTTGCTCCCTGGTTTTATCACCCCAAAAAACATCCATTTTTTGCCTGAAACACACAAGGAACCGAACGGTCTTTTAACGGTAAATTTGCCATAATGCATCTGTAAGCCGGAAGTCAGAAACCGGCGTCGTACGATCGCCGAACGACCGAACTTCCCGATTTGTTATGTGTACGGGAAAACAAAACAGCCAGGGCCTCCTCCCGGTCCTGGCTGCTTTTGTTTGGTGATGGATAATTCTGGCAAGCCCATCAAAACATGAATGTTTTTCGATTGCTCACGCAATTGCATAAATCTGTGAAACAGGTATCAGTCAGCTTTATCCGCCTGGTGATCTGTTCAGCCTGCATGCCAGAGCGTGCTCAATATGACTGATCATATTGTAGACATCACTGTGGGTTTTGCCCTCTGTCGTGGCTCCCAGAACCGATTGATGTTTGAGGCCCATCGCGTGTTTTAATGCACCAACATCGGCGACGGTCTGATCGAGTAAATCAATCACATCCTCTTCGGTGATTGGCGGCTGCTTGAGCTGCGGGACGTGCATGTTATCGGGCGCAAAGCGGCCGAATTCCCGCCTTGTCAATTCGTGAATTTCGCCCAGCATGGTGAAGGCATAGGCGTAGACTTCAGATGCTGTTTTACCAGTTGCCTTGTCGCTGTGTTCGTTGTCACACATATGAAATCGATTTTGCATGATGTACTGGATATCTTCCTCGATGATGGAAGCGACACGGTAGGAATCACTGGCTGTCGTTTTGGGAACACCCAGAGCCTCAAACATTTTTTCAATCACTTGCAGACTGGCATAAACATCTGTTGCGGTTTTTCCCTCAACCAGCGGAATACCACCGCCGAATTCCAGCGACAGACCAAGACTACCACGCAGCCGGCCAACACCTTCGTACAGATGCAACATCTGGACCTTCAGCTGGTTGGGGGTAACCCGCATGACAGGAAGTATGGGAATGACTTCCTCGCGCAGGCGGGATTCTCGCAATAGAACATTCAGCCGGTAGGACAGATCCCGGACTTTTTGCATGACGTGACGTTCCTGCCTGTTATAGGGGAAGTACGTGGCCTTTTCATTGGACACATGCTTGACATTTTCAATTTCCTGCAACCCAAAGCGGATTTTTTCAGTTAACTGATAAATGGAACTGGCATTGGTGTGTCCGGACAGAATCCACGTCAGAGCCGCGATCACACCGCCAAACATTAAAAATGACGCAATCAGCCATTTTGTTCCAACCGACATAAAGCTGTTCCCTTTTTCCTATGTTCTTTCAAGGCGGCACTTGAGCGCGTGATCCATCGATCCAATTAAGTTGTAAACGTCCGTATGGGTTTTCTTTTCGACCGGCTTTCCACGTCCCGAAACCCGTGACATACCCATGGAGTGTTTCATCGCGCCAACATCGGCGATGGTCTGATCCAGCAAATCGATCACATCCTCCTCCGAAATCGGTGGGCGTTTTAACTGCGGGACATGCAGGTTTGGCGGTACATGATGACTAAATTCCCTTCTTGTCATCTCATGAATTTCACCCAGAACCGTGTACAAATAATAGTAGACATCGGCCGCATTTTTATCTTTCGCGTGCTCGGGCGACATGTCATCGCACATGTGAAACCGGTTATGCATGATGAACTGAATATCATCGCGAACGATCACTGCAAACTGGAAGGCTTCATTGGGCGAGGTGATCGGTACTCCAAGCGCCTCAAGCATCTTTTCAACCACTTGCAGGCTGGCATACACATCGGTTATGGATTTGCCAAAATGTGGCTCGACTTCCTGACCAAATTCCGTCGGTAGATTGTGTTTTGTGCGCAGTCTGGTGGTTGCCTGAAGCAGATGGTCCAGTTGTTTTGCAACTATTTTGTCAGTGATATGGGTAATCGGGGTCACTTCAATATATTCAGATTCCAGCCCGGCGCGTTTCAGCAGCACATTGATCCGCAATAACATGTCACGGGTTTTCTGGATTACGTGCCTTGGTTGCCTGTTAAATGGCAAATAGGCCGGTGCTTCATCCTGCACATGCTGGACCTCTTCAATTTCCAGCAAGCCGACACGAATTTGTCTGGTGATATGATAAATGTCATTGGCCGATATGGTATCAGACGCCATAAACACCAGCCCGGCCACAATTGTGATGATGAACGTGAAAGACGCGGCGAACCATTTGGCACCGGTAGATAATGTCATTGATCATCTCCGTCCCAAGGGTGAACTGGCAATTGCTTCGTCGTTCGTCAGTGCGGTTTGAAATTGCGATTGTGTTTGCGATTGTGCGACCGGCAGTGTGATTGTAAATTCGGCCCCTTTGCCCGGGTCGCCATGCGCCCGCACCTGACCATTGTGTAATTCTACAGCGCGGGTCACCACGGCCAGTCCCATGCCTGCGCCCGGGTAGTCCCGTCTTGCAACAGCGCGGGTGAAGGGTTCCAGAATGGATTCTGCGAGACTGTTATCAAACCCGATGCCGTTGTCTTTCACCGTGATAGAATATGAATTCTGGCCTGTACTTAGTGAATCAATATTGATCACCAGATCGCGATCGGTAGAACGGTACTGGATTGAATTGTTAATAAGACAATGAAAAATCTGGTGAATATGCCGCCGACTACCAATGATATGTGGCAATTCACTGTGTTGAAAATCGATATTGAACAGATCGCGAACGGCGTCGAATTCATGCAACACTTCAACGACTATTTCATTGAGATCGAGTTTTTTGAATTCCATCGCTTCGGACGCGATATCTGTGAGGGATAACAATCCATCAACCAGGCCGGACATGCGCTGGGTTGAATTATTCATCAGGGTGACGGATTTCTCGATCCGTTCGGGATCTTCCAGATGGGCGCTGATAATTCCCATTTGATAATTTATATGCCGGATAGGCGCGCGGAGATCATGCGCTGCCATATGGGCAAATTTATGCAGGGCTTCAAAATTGCGTTGCAGTTCCTGCTGATAATTAAAGCTGTCGCATAACAGGTGGACCTTACCGCGTAAAAGATTTGTGTGCACCGGCTTGTAGAGGAAATCGACGATCCCCTGATCATGTCCCTCAAACTCGATTTTTTCCTGCGCATCACGGGCAGTGACAAACAGTATCGGCATTGTCGCTGTCTTTGGCTGTTTTCTCAATCTGGTCGCGGTTTCAAAACCATCCATGCCTGGCATCACCACATCCAGTAGTATGAATGCGAAATCATTCTGTTCAGTCTCGGCAATTGCTTTCTCGCCCGAATCCACAAAGACCGGCTCGATTTTGAGACCCTGCAATGCGCTTTTCATCGCAATCAGGTTTGCCGCATTGTCATCGACAATCAGAACTTTCGGATGGTGAAAAAAATTCATGACGCCTGATCTGCTCCAAACAAATTGGTCAGATCGTTTTTGTTTTCCCCAGGGCGATCAGCACGCGCCGGGACATGTAATATATCCCGCCAGTAATGCACCATAGATTTAATTTTCAACTTCAATTCAGGCAGTGTATCGGGCTTGGTCATATAACCGGCGGCACCCAGATCATAGGCTTGATAAATATCGCCAGGAAACTCTGAAATTGACGTGATCACCACCGGAATTCTCCGGAAAACGTTATCCTGCTTGATTAATTTCAGAGCTGATATGCCATCTTTGRGCAACATAAACAGATCCATAATGATGAGATCKGGAAGCTCATTCTCTTTATCCGTCCTGACGGCGCGGCGGCCGCCCAGATATTCAATGAGCTCGCTRCCATCYTTTACAAAATCAAGATCAACCGGCATTTCGGCGAATGCATCACCAAGGATTAGCTGATCATCGGGATCATCTTCTGCTATCAGAATTTTAAGCTTTTTTCCCGCATTTGAATGAACGTTCATCAATAACTCCGGTCAATCAACAATTTGATTGCGCTTACTTTACGTATTGATTGAAGGTCGCACATATTCATTAAATACAGGTTACAGATGAAGTTGAGTTTTATTGTAATGATCGTAATAAATTGTATATAAATATTGATTGACTGATAGTTGTTACTTAATGAATTTTGTTCAAATCTTGTTTTTATTTACAATATTAGGTGTTATCTGGCGGTTGGGCTTTACATTTATTGATGATGGGAGATAATCGACCAACGCATTTGTTCGTGATTTGCCGCACCTTTTGATTTGCCATGTGCAGAAAGGAGCCCTGGATGTTCCATCTTTTATCGCGTGATTTTTGTAAAACTTCTGCTGTTCAAAGTATTGTTCTGGATCGATGTGTGTCGCCGGATCGTCGCGTGCTCTCTTGTGTGCGCTTAAAATCCTGTCCAAAACCGCTTCATCATATATGGGTCTTTTTCCTGTTTCTGGCCCTGAGCCTGCTTCAATATAATCCGGTATCTGCCTCCAGTGCGGCACGGATCATTTTAAGTGAAGCGCGTGCCAGCTGTGCTTCGTTTGACAACGGCACATTCCGTGTGTCGCCCCAGGCTTTCGTGCAACTGGATTTGACCGGGGACGGGGTGCTGGATGAAATTCTCGATAGTCATTATTTTTCGTGTTCTTCATCGCCGACGTTTTTTTGCGGCGGTGGCGGCTGCACAGTTGTGGTTATTGTCAATGGTATGACTTTTGATTTCCAGGTGCATCAATTCAAACGTGCCCGGGATCAGGAGGGTGAGATTATATTCAAAACTGTCGTGCACTGGTCCCTGTGTAATTATAAAAAAACCTGCTGGGAAGCCTGGAAATGGAACGGGCTCGGATTTTCCAGTCTTGGCAATACTGTCGAAATCCAGACCGCTCACAGTGGTGTGGCACACGGCCCGATTTCTGAAAACGCCATCATGTCTGAAAAATCTGGCGATATGCCTAAATAGGCTGTCGACAGAGGCTAATGCCATGTGCAATTTTGCCTGACGGAAACAGCGTTAAAGCAGTACAATATTATGCATAATCCCGGGTTCGATGCGCCGTTCTGTGATGAATTTGTCTGGTTGCTGGAGTGGTGCCGCGATGTACGGCAGTTTAACACCGACGCACTGCCCGATGCTGTGAAGCGTACACTTGAGGTGCCCGCAGCCTGGGTACTTGTCGCCTATTGCTGTATCGGTTATCCGGTGGAGGAAAGCAAAACCCCCGAACTGGTAAAACCTGGCGGGCAGGACCGTCCTGGTGACTGCCGCAAGGTGCCTGGAAAATAGCAACCATTCCCGTTCACTCCCATTACATTGTTTTGTGGTTTGATAGCGCATCCCGTGAAGAAACAAGAGGGAGCTATCATGGAAAATATTAGTTACAACCAGTTTTGCCCGGTGGCGATGGCCGCAGAGRTCCTCTGCAAACGCTGGACTATTATCCTTTTGAGGGAGCTATGTGCCGGATCAACCCGGATTGAAGACCTGCACAAGGGTGTTCCATCCATGTCGGCATCCCTGCTTGCCGAGCGGCTTACGGAAATGGAAAGTTACGGCATTTTGCAAATTGTGCCGATTGATGGCCAGCCGGATGATTTTGATTTTATTCTCACTGGCGCAGGTCGTGAGCTGCAGCCGGTTGTTGCGGCACTTGGCATTTGGGGGCAACGCTGGATAGAGAGTGTGCCATCGCTGAAAAATCTCGACCCGCGGCTGCTGATGTGGGATATGCAGCGCAATCTACATATAAAACATCTGCCAGGCCGCAGCCTTGCGATGCAGTTCTTTTATCCCGAACTGGAAACAGACCGGCAATACTGGTGGTTGTTGATCGACGACGAGGGCAGTGTCGAGCTTAGTCAGGACCGCCCGGAATTTGCACCCGATCTGTATGTTGAATCTGATTTGCGCACCATGACCGCGATCTGGATGGGGTTGGAAACTGTCCCCGCCGCGATCACCAGCAAGCGATTGCAACTCACCGGTGATGCCGCGATCTGCAAAACCATGCAATCCTGGCTCGGTCTTAGCCCGTTTGCGGTTGAGAAGAAACTGGTAGCCTGATTTTCAGGTGTCGCGGATTGTCTAGGTGTTTAGTCCCGTTAATTGATGGGTTGAATATTCCTGCATCGACCAGTTATCGCCGGGCTGTTTGCCAGGTGAAAACAGGTAAGGCGTGGCGTTTTTTGCCGGTTGCAGGCTGCCAAGCAACTGATCACAATAGGTGCACATCACACCATAATGGCTGACGATTAAAAGCCGTTTACCGCCCGATTTTTCAAGCCATCGATTGGCGCTTTTGAAACTCCTGGCGCAGATGTCCTCGAATGTTTCTGCATCATCGGGCAAATCACGCCGCCCGGCCATGCGCAGGCCATCCGGATTGCCCGGGATTTGCGACAATACCATCCCCTCATAGCTGCCAAAACTACGCTCCATCAAATCGTCATCCAGATGTATTTCAAGGCCCAGAACTTCTGCAACGGTTCGTGCAGTGTCGGCTGCCCGTTTGAGCGGGCTTGAGACAATCAGCCCGATGCCTGCGTCCTTGAGCATGGCAGCAGCGGAGTGCGCCTGATCAACACCGGTGGCGTCGAGTTCTGTATCAGTGCGGCCCTGCAACAGTTTTTTGCGGTTCCAGTCTGTCTGACCATGGCGAAGGAAAATAAAGGCGGAGGCAGGCGAAAGGCTGTGTTGTATCATATCGCTTTTATGACGATGATAGATGGCAGAGACAAGGCACAACCAGGGCAATCTGTGACCAAATACGGGAACCGGGATAATCGGGAACAGGAATATGGTATCGCGCAGGATTTTTCTTTCAACACTGGCCGGATTGGCTGGCACCCTTGCCATGATGAATGGTGATGCCAGAGCTGTGTCCGGTTCAAATGGTTTTGTAGTGCCTGAGGAATCTGATCCGCATCTGCGCACCTTTATGCAATGGCCTGTGAGCCGGGTGGTTCACCCTGATGCGGAATTTCTGGATATATTGCAGCAGACCATCGCTGATATTGCCAATGCTATCGTCGATTTTGAACCTGTAGTGATGCTGATGGATGCCCGATTTGAGCCCGCAGCCCGGCGATTGCTGGATGGGCGCATTGATGTCTGGCATATCCCGACCGATGATCTGTGGTGCCGGGATTCCGGTCCGTTATTCGTCAGGGATGCATCCGGACAACAGGCCATCCGGCATCTCAATTTCAATGGCTGGGGCAACAAGCAGGTACATCATAATGACGGATTGATTGCCCGCCGAATTGCGCAGCGGCTTGATCTGGAAATTCTGGATAACGGTCTTGTCGGGGAAGCCGGAGGCGTCGAGCTGGATGGAGCGGGTACACTGCTGGCGCATGAAAGTTGCTGGGTAAATACCAACCGCAATTTGCAAAACCGTGGCGGAGTTGAAGCCCTGTTGCTGGAAGCCTTTGGCGCAGACCGGATGATCTGGACCCCTGGTCTTAAAGGTGAGGATATCACCGACTATCACATAGATTCGCTGGCACGGTTTGTTGGTCCAGGGCATGTGTTGTTCCAGATGCCTGATCCCGGTGCCATTGATGATTCTTTTGCCGATGCGGCGCTGGAAACACTTTCGCTGCTTGAGCAAGAACTGGATGGAGAAGGTAATCCGCTTAAATTCTCTATCCTTGAGGAACCGTTGCACAGACGGGTTAAGTCAGAGGATTTTGTCGCATCCTATGTGAACTATTATGTCTGTAATGGTGCTGTGATCATGCCGCAATTCGGTGACACCGAAGAGGATGTGGCGGCACGGGAGACCATGCAGGAACTTTATCCTGATCGACAGATTGTGCAACTCAACACCGATGCTGTGGGTGAAGTTGGTGGCGGTATCCATTGCGCGACCATGCAACAGCCGGTTTAGAAGTGCCGGGCTTGATGTAATCATTTGCCACATGCATTCGGGGTTGTGGTTTTGTTCAATGTCTGATTGAACTGATGTGCATTTCCTGCGCCTGTAACACCTGCAGAACCGGATGATAATGTTCAATTCCAGAGAACCGTATTCCTATCGATATGGTGCGCGCGTGCCGAATTTCGCTGACCTGGGTCCTATCGCAATCATGGATGGCGATTGTGCGTTTTGCAGTTTTGGGGCGCGGATGATTGCGCGCTTTGATCGCGCCGGGGAGTTCCGGATTTGCCGTACACAGTCACCCCTGGGAACATCTCTGCTACTGCATTATGGTATTGACCCTGACGATCCGGAAAGCTGGCTCTATATTATTAATGGTCGCGCTTACACTTCGCTTGATGGCATCATTCGTGTTGGTGCACAGATTGGCGGTATCGGCTTGTTGTTGCAGCCTTTGAGGCTGCTGCCGCGTTTGGTGCAGGACTGGCTGTATCAGCGCATTGCCCGCAATCGTTACCGGTTGTTTGGTCGCTCTGATATGTGCGCATTGCCTGACCCGGCGCTGCGCGCGAGACTGATGGAATGAAAATTGTTATTGCAGGCGGGTATGGTGTTTTTGGGTCCCGTCTTGCTGAACTCCTGCTGCGCGATGGCCATGATGTCTGGCTGGCAGGCCGCAGCCAGGACAAGGCACAGGCGCTTGCAGACCGGATTGGCGGACAGCCGCTGGTGGTTGATTTACAATCCTCTCCTGAAAAATTATTTAC
>JAESRR010000077.1 GCA_016764535.1 Cohaesibacteraceae bacterium
CGGCATGGAGATGGGTGATGTAAACAATATCGACATCCTGTGCCCTGTATCCGGCAAGTTCCATATTGCTTTTGAGGTGTCCCAGATCCGGCCCGAAATGATCGGCTGTTCCGGCATCAACTGCGATTAACCTATCGCCTGTGTTGATAATATACCCATTTACCGGAATTGGCAGTGTGCCATCTGGAAACGGGTTTTTGCGAAAATTTTTGTCAAAAGCGGTTTGGGCACGTTCCTGGTCATAACCATGAATGACGGTGGAATGTAATCCCATATGCCCGTCAAGCAGGGCTGTGATTTCGATATCACCCACCTTTAACCGGTAGATGCCTGGTGTCTGTTTGTCTGCTTTTGGAGCAGCAGCAAACCCTGTTTGAGGTAGCAGTGTCGTCAAAAGCGCTCCGCCCGTCAGGCTGGCTGAAGACGTGACAAAGCCACGCCTTGATAGCGGTGTTTTGCAGTCTGGCATTGTAAAACTCCGAGTATGTATTTCGTTGCACATCGGAAATGCAAAACTGGCATTGCTTGCATTCCCACACCCAAATTGTGGCACAGGAATCGGGCAGTGTGAAGTGTGTTAACTTTTGATTAACCAAATGCGATTGCGAACCGGGCTCGCAGGGTGAAGTGGAATTGGTCGTTAATTTGTGCCGGAAGGCAGTCTGCCTCCCGGTATTTGTGGTGTTTCTAAAGTTGATACTGCCAGCTCGATGCGTGATATTTATAGGCGTTTCCATCTCGTGCAACGTGGCCGGCACCCGGGAAATCCAGATGCATACCAAGAACCGGAGTGCGATCTGTTGCTATACGATCAAATATATTGATTCGGGTTTTACGGGCGAGGTCCTGGTCCACATCGAACACGATGGTCCAGTCAGGATTGGCAAACTGAAACGCTGTAAGATGCACAACATCTCCCCAGATCAATAATTCATCTTTGCCGGATGTGATGTGCAAACCTGTATGACCTGGTGTGTGACCCGGAAGCCCTACGACACGAATGCCTGGTACAATCTCCTGCTCGTTTTGTACCAGAGTTCGGGATTTTTCGAAGGGTTTTACCGCGTTTCGTGCCATTTGAAAAAATGGCTTCATGCCATCGGGTGCATTGGAAAGAATTC
Organism: Cohaesibacteraceae bacterium; assembly: GCA_016764535.1. GTDB lineage: Bacteria > Pseudomonadota > Alphaproteobacteria > Rhizobiales > Cohaesibacteraceae > JAESRR01. Next base: position 1,122 of record JAESRR010000077.1, read on the forward strand.
CATCATCAAGCCAGAAATTCCATTCGACTTCATGTGTGATGAGTTCAGCATTTGGAAAAACCGAATTTCCATTTGCATCAATTAGCCCGCCAACATGATCCGGGTGGAGATGGGTTGCATATACAATATCGATATCTTCAGCTTTGTATCCGGCGTGTTCCAGATTTGATTTGAGGTGGCCAAGGCTTGGTCCAAACAAATTGGCCGTACCAACATCCACGGCGATGAGTTTGTCTCCGGTGTTAATTACGTAGCCGTTCACCGGGATCGCCATTTCCGACCCGGGATATGGATTTTTACGAAAAGCAGCCTTTGTAGCAGCTTCTGCTTTTTGTTGATTAAACCCGGCTATCAGATCTTGCTTAACGCCAAGATGTCCGTCGAGCAGAGCAGTGATTTCGATGCTGCCGACTTTAAGACGGTATATCCCCGGGACCTGGCTGCCAGATAAAGGCGCTGTAGCAAAAGCGGAATTGGTCAACAGCGGTGATACCGCAACCGAGCCAGCAAGAGCCGCTGTGGTGGAAAAGAATGAACGGCGTGAAATGGTGGATGATGCGGGTATGGATACTGACAAGGGAACTCTCCGGGGACGATGTTAATGTTGTAACTGCAATATTGTGCGGGGAGGGCTGGAATTGCAGGCCGGTCGTTCTTATCTATGCCATAAGCATTGCTTATAGGAAGTTGAAATGGATTTACTGGGTCAGTTACAAAGTTTTGTGAGTACCGTTGATGAGGGTTCGTTCAGTGGCGCGGAGCGGCGGTTAAAAGTTAGTCAGCCCGCAATAAGCCAACAAATTTCTTCGCTCGAAGCCCATACCGGCAAAGAACTACTTTATCGAACCAGCAAGGGTATAAAAACTACCCGCGCCGGTGATCTTGTCTATTCCCATGCCAGAACAATGCTCGATCAGTCCCGGCTGCTACACGCTGATCTGGATGCACTTGATACCGGGATGGCTGGTCGTTTAAGAATTTCGGTTGGTTTTTTGATGGGGCCTTTGATCGTTAGCCCGGTCCTGATGGAACTACGACGAGACTATCCGCAGCTTGATATTATTTCGGTCATGGAGGACCACCTGGTTGATGTTGTAAAGCAAGGATATGACCTTGCACTGCGTGTTGGAGATCTGGGTGGGACGGATGGTTTTGCAAGGCGTATCGGGACGGTGAAAACGGTGTTGTTTGCTTCCAAAGAATATCTGGACAGGGTTGGCAGACCTTCCAGCCCCAAAGATCTTGAAAATATGGATTTCGTTCAATATCGCGAACACCGGGTTAAATCCGGTCTGGTTGTTATTAACGAGGGGATCGCGCAAAAAATTGCGGTGAATGTCAGCTTCACGGCCAATAATCCGCAGGATCTAATCAGTGCAGTGCAGCACGGTATGGGATTTTCCCGTGGCCCGCTGTTCGTTTTGGGAGACAAGCTTGCATCCGGTGAAATCGAAACAATTTTGTGCGATTTTGAAGTTCCCGACAAACCGGTTTATATTGTTTATCCCTCGAGGAGCGCGCTCTCCAGACAATCCCGGTTGTTCATCCAAAAGCTGATGCAAAAGCTGGAAAAATTCTCACATATCTCGATATCGCAAAATGCGATTGAGGAGTTTTATTCTGACCAACAAGACATGATGCCGACATAATATTTGGTGAGTCTGGGTTTTTCATGAGGTGATTTGTGGGCTTTTTGTTGAAGTTGTTTGTTTTTTTATGGCTCGGTCCGTTAGCGCTATCCACGGCACTTTATTACTCAACGGATCACCCTGACAGCTGGCGTACAGCGGATTGGTCAAGCGCGGGAGTGTTGCCCGAGGCCAGCAGTGTGCCACAAGCGAGTGTTCAGGTTTATGCAGCACGAACCGGCAAATGGAAGGGTATTTTTGCCGAGCACTCCTGGATTGTCGTGAAACCTGCCAATGCAAATAGATACGTCCGGCTGGAAGTCGTTGGGTGGGGGCTACCGGTTCGCATCAATGCCTATGATGCAGATGCGCGCTGGTATGGCAATGAACCAAGGCTGGTTTACGCTGCATATGGCAAAAAAGCCGAACACATGATCCCGCAAATTATTACTGCGGTTGAAAATTATCCGTTGGCACAAAAGGGCTCATATCGCGTCTGGCCTGGACCAAACTCGAATACTTTCATTTCCCATGTCGTCAAATCCGTTGAGGGCTTTGATGTTGCTCTGCCCGCTCTCGCTGCAGGCAAGGACTATCCGGTGGACGAGCCGCTTTTTGGGCCAACACCAAGTGGCAGTGGGTATCGGTTCTTGCTGGGCGGATGGTTTGCTGTGAGTGTCGGCTGGATTGAAGGATTTGAAATCAGCCTGTTATCATCCGTTGTTGGTTTCGATGTCCGTTATCCTGCAATCAAGCTTCCCGGACTGGGCCGGATCGGCGAACCACTCCCATATGTTCAGGCAGTTCCCTCAACCTGAATCAAAAAGCCCCGGCGTTTTTGCCAGGGCTTAATCGATTTTCGAGCGCTGATTGTTTCAGCCTTTAGAATTTGTAAGTCAGAGCTGCACCACCGAAGAACTGGTTGGGGGAGCCTTCCTGTTTCACGATCGGGCTTTTTGCTGCATCACCGATCAAACGTGTGTAGGAAGCAATGCCGACAATACCGAACGATTCAGTGAACTGATATTTGACTGCAGTTGAAAGGCCAACATCTTTGAACCCTGCTTTGGCAGTATAGGCTGAATAGCCTTTTGCACTGTTCGTTGCCTGGGTTGCAGAAATACCAAATGTATTTTTCTGGTAATTTTTATCTGCCCATGTCGCCGAAGCTGTGAGGCTAACCATCACTGCAGTCTGGGGAATAGCAAAGCCAACACCAAGCGAAGGTGTAATTGTTGTACCTTTGCGATCGCCCGTAATATCCCTGGAGACCTGCACTTCGCCAGTCAACATTGCAGCTTCACCAAGTGGCGTCTTATAACTTGCACGGCCATGGAGTATTAAACCGGCGTCGATGTCGCCCAGACCATTCAGAGCAGCGTTGTCATTATCGTCGCGACCGCCACCATACCCAGCACCGATTTCTGCTTTAAAACCATCCATTATGATTGGCGCAAAAAACAGACCATCCTGGCTCAGGGAAAAACGCTGCCAAAAGCTTGGGCTGCCATCTACATTTTTTGCGGGTTCAAGGCTGAAATAGGGTATCGGTACGGCTTTGTAATCGTCCGATCCTTCATAATCAGTTGCTGCGCCAACACCAAGCCCAACCGTGATGCCCATTTCACTCGCCTGGGCCGAAATTCCGAATGATGTCAGTAAGACTACTGCGCCTGTGGCTATCGCTATCCTGGCTGTTTGCATCTTTTAAACTCGTTACGTTTGTGAGGTGTCCATTAAGTCCAATATACTGGCGATTCAAATGCGGTTTCAAGGTGACAATATAAAGGCGTATGTACGAATTTTGCGTTAGGAAGCAAAAATGTATCAAAACATCAAATTCCAAAGCGCTAACTGCCCGGAAATTAACAATATTTTAATATTGTAAAGTCGGCCGCTTTGTTGTAATTCCGCGAGCCGTTCACAAAAAAGTGAACAACTTTATTAGTTGCCGGGGGGCAGCTGGATAATTGAATTATTCATTGTATGTGGAAAGATCATCCCAGATTCTTGTTTTTCCAGTGGTGACGGCACAGGGAAATGTAGCTTTCCTCGCCTCCGATCACGATCTGTTCGCCTTCGGCCACAATCTCACCATGTTTGTCGAGCCGCGCAACCATGGTTGCTTTTTTCCCGCACCAGCAAATTGTACGAACTTCGCGCAATACATCTGCAATGGCGAGCAGAGCTGCGGAGCCAGGAAACAGTTTTGCCTGGAAGTCGGTGCGCAGGCCATAACACATCACCGGGATATGTAATTCATCCGCGACTTTTGCCAGTTGCCATACCTGATCCTGCGTCAGGAACTGTGCCTCATCAATGAAGATACAGCTTGCAGGTTCATCCTGATGCGCTTTTTTTATGAGATCAAATAGATTGGAACGGGTATCGAAAATATCTGCTTCCGCTTCAAGACCAATGCGCGAGGTAATGTTTCCAATACCCGTGCGATCATCCACGGCTGCGGTATACAATAGGGTGTGCATTCCCCGTTCGACATAGTTGTATGACGCCTGTAGCAGAATGGTGGACTTTCCGGCATTCATGGAAGAGTAGCTGAAATAAAGTTTTGCCATTCTGTATGATCCTGCAGTTTTGTGTTTTTCCTATTTGCCAGGACACAGGCAGATTCGGCAAGAGGGTGCATGTCGATGTACACAATGCACCGGCTCTTGGGATACAAGCATATTGATTTGATCGTTAAAGGACCCATCTATGAGGTGACTTATCGTACAGAGGGTGGAGTTAATGACAAATCTTACGGCCTGGTTTTGGGATCGTCTTGCACTCAAATATTCCAAAGGTACCATTGCAAACCAGGCGGCTTACCAAAAGAAGCTCGAGATCACTCAGGATTTCCTGAAACCGGATATGAATGTTCTGGAAATCGGATGTGGGACCGGGTCCACAGCGATCATACATGCACCTTATGTGAAACATATTCGTGCAACCGATGTATCCTCGAACATGCTGAAAATAGCCTCTGAAAAAGTCCAGACAGGCAATATCGACAACATAACTTTTGAACATTGCGGAATTAGTGATCTGCAGGTACCGGATCAATCCCTCGATGTCGTACTGGCCCTCAATATTCTACACTTGCTGGGTAATCGCACGGAAGTCATTGCGAAAGTTGAAAAAATGTTAAAACCTGGCGGTGTGTTTGTCTCAAGTACAGTCTGCATGGGCGAGGGCATGGGGTTTGCCAAAATCATCGCTCCAATTGGCCGTGTGTTTGGTTTGGTTTTAAAGATATTTTCTACCCGACAGCTGCGGGATGAAATGTTGTCTGTCGGCTTTTCCATTGAACATGACTGGCAACCCGAAGGTGGGAAATCAGTGTTTATTGTTGCTCGAAAAACAGAAGGCTGAATTCAACAATCTGTCAGGACGGTTGGCGAATACCTTTTGATATTTTTGTTTTGACCGAAATATGCACGATCCCCAGGGCGATGAGCCCCAGTACAGCAAATCCGCCCGTTAGTGGAAGAAGGGACTGATTGTAGGTCTGTGCAATAATTGATCCCACACTCAGGGACAACAACGCCATAATTGTACCGACAACCGAAGCTGCAGTACCTGCCAGATGCCCCAGTGGTTGCATGATCAATGCCTGAAAATTGCTGAGCATTGGCCCCATGCAAAACAGGGTGAGTATTAACCAACCCATAAATAGCCACAAGGACGCGTGCCCCGTATTCAATTGATCCCAGGAAACAAATGCCACTGAAAGCGCAATCTGGCAGACCAGACCAATGCGGATCAAACGGATCAGGTCAAAGTGTTTGACAAGTTTGGCATTGAGTAGCGAGGAAATGCCCATGGAGAGGGCAGCAAGGGAAAAATAGTAAGGGAACATCTCTGTGATATTATAAATATCGGCAAAAGTTTGCTGCGATGTGATGAGAAACACCAAAAATGCGCCAAACATGATCCCCGAGGCGAACATCAAACCCACCGATTGGCGATGATGTAATACTTCCAGAAATGCAACGCCTGACTTGCGCATGGAAAACGGGCGCTTGTATTCGGCGCGCAACGTTTCTTCCTGACGGATCATAAACCAGGCGACGGCTATGGACGCAAGGACACCGAACCCAACAAAAATACCGCGCCAGCTGCTTAGTTTTAAAACAACCTGACCGGCTGCGGGAGCAAGAACCGGCACGATAATAAATATGGCCATGATGATCGATGTGATCCGTGCCATTTCCGAACCTTCATATTTATCCCGAATAATTGCAGTCGATACAGCACGCAAACCTGCGCAACCGACGCCCTGAATAAACCTGCCCGTAAGGTGCACTTCAAAGGACGTAGCGAGACCAGCAATCATTGTACCGATGAGGAATATACCAAGGCCAATGACAATCGTTGGTTTGCGCCCTATCGAGTCTGAAACCGGTCCGTAGATGATCTGCATCATGGCAAAGCCAAGAAACTGCGCACCGATAATGAATTGCAACATATTGGGATCACTGACGCCCAGGTCTGCTCCCATAAAGGGGAGAGCTGGCAGAATCGTGTCGATGGCCAGAGCCGTAATTGATGTAATCAACGCGGTAAGCGCGACAAATTCAGACGTGCGCATGAAAGTCCCTAAATGGCAATATATTATCGAAAGACAGAATGAAGGAATTCAATCAGCCGGAGTGGCTCAGATGATAGGCGCTTTGTATTGCTTTAAAGTCAACAAACCCAAAAAAGGTGTTTTGGGAAAAACACCTTTATATATAAGGATGTGGAGTTTGTTTGCCGGAACCTAGGTTACCCGGTAACGAACGCGTGCTGAATGCTCGATAGCTGCAATTGCCAGGGAAGAAATATTGAGGCGATCCCGGAGCATTTCAAGATAACGCAGTTCTTCCTGTTCAACATGAAGATCAGCTGCTGCGACTTCAACTGCAAGGGCGTAGGCCGTTTCATAAAATTTCTCGGGAAGTGAGTTCGCTACGATATTCAAAACGCCATCAAGGCCCTCGTCTTTTGAGAGAAGCGTACCGCAATCTTCAGCCACACCGACGAGGCGATCATTTGAAAAGTCTTCAAAGAGCGGCAAATTCTGAACTTCTTCGCCGATTTTGCGAAATTCTGAATCGGTCATGGTCCGGTCTGCAGCCGACATGGTGACCATGACGTAAATAAGGGCTTCGTGAAGTGAGACCGATGTGGTCATGCGAACACTCTTTCTTTAAGGGGCGTATTTGATGCGCATCATGCAGCAAAAACTATGAACACCACGTTGTTCTGTTTTCATACGGGATAATTGATGTAAAAGGCCAGAAAAAACGAATTCTGTCGGCTGTTTTTAATATTGTCATCAAGACAATTGACGCGAGCTCTGCTGGTTTATAGTGTCCGCGCGTCTTTTCGATATAAAAAGACCTCTAATTTCTCAAAAAGGACAAACCGATGACGCGCAATTCGTCAAATCAGTTGGAGATTTCGCCCGAGCTTATCGAAGCTGCCGGAAAGGCTAAAGCCTGGCCGTTCGAGGAAGCGCGAAAACTGGTTAAACGGTTTGAGAAACAGGGCACACCGGATCTGGTGACATTTGAAACCGGTTATGGTCCGTCTGGTTTGCCGCATATCGGAACTTTTGGAGAGGTTGCCCGTACTTCAATGGTTCAAACTGCTTTTCGGGTTTTGACCAATGACAGTGTTAAAACCAAATTGCTTTGCTTTTCCGACGACATGGATGGATTTCGTAAAGTGCCGACAAATGTGCCCAATCAGGACATGCTCGCGGCCTATCTCGGTAAACCTCTGACGGATGTACCAAGTCCATTTTCCAATGAACATCCCAGTTTTGCTGCGCACAACAATGCGCGGCTCAGGATGTTTCTTGATGACTTTGGTTTTGACTACGAGTTCGCATCCTCAACTGAATATTATCGGTCGGGGCGTTTTGATGAAACATTACTGCGGATGCTCGAAGTTTATGATGACATCATGAACATCATTCTGCCGACGCTGGGCGCTGAACGTCAGGCAACCTATTCTCCGTTTCTGCCTTTGTGTCCACGTACTGGCATTGTGCTTCAGGTACCAATGATCGAACGCAATGTCGCAAAAGGCACTGTAGTTTATGAAGACCCTGAAACCGGTGAAAAAATTGAGACCAGCGTGACTGGCGGGGCTGTTAAATGCCAATGGAAAGCAGATTGGGCCATGCGTTGGGCTGCCCTTGATATCTCATACGAAATGGCTGGCAAGGATTTGATCGACTCGGTCAAACTGTCTTCCAAAATCTGTCGGGCACTGGGCAAACCGCAGCCCGAGGGGTTCAGTTATGAGTTGTTTCTGGACGAAACCGGACAGAAAATTTCCAAATCCAAAGGCAATGGCCTGACGATTGAAGAATGGTTGACTTATGCAACACCCGAAAGCCTGTCGTTGTTTATGTATCAAAAACCAAAAACAGCCAAGAAGCTGTATTTTGACGTCATTCCAAAAAACGTCGACGAATACTATACATTCCTGTCGAAAGTTGCTGATGAGGATGTGACCAAACAACTGTCCAATCCGACCTGGTATCTGCATTCGGGCAATCCTCCCAAACACAATATGCCTGTTAGTTTTGCTCTGTTACTCAATCTTGTCAGTGCAGCCAATGCGGAAGACAAGGAAGTGCTTTGGGGGTTCATTTC
>JAESRR010000078.1 GCA_016764535.1 Cohaesibacteraceae bacterium
TCGGGGTTGATGTCGACCTGAATAATCGCAGCTTCTTTTGGCCAATAATCAATGCCGTAACCAGGAAGCGTGGAAAATGGATTAAGCCGGGTTCCAAGCGCCAGAACAACATCAGCCTTTGAGATCAACTCCATTGCGGCTTTGGAACCATTATAACCAAGTGGCCCGGCAAACAGACGATGTGACCCAGGGAAAGCATCATTGTGCTGATAACCACAACACACTGGCGCATCCAGTCGTTCAGCAAGGTCCATACTTGCAGCAATTGCACCGCCAATAACAACGCCTGCACCGTTTAATATGACCGGGAATTTGGCGTTTGAGAGAAGATCGGCAGCACGGGTAATGGCTTCATCACCACCGGACGGGCGCTCAAACTCAACAATCTGCGGCAAGTCAATGTCAATCACCTGGGTCCAGTAATCCCGGGGCACATTAATCTGCGCCGGAGCCGAAGCGCGTTTGGCTTGCAGAATGACCCGGTTCAGAACTTCAGCCATCCGTGAAGGGTCACGCACTTCTTCCTGATAGGCGACCATATCTTCAAACAGCGCCATCTGTTCCACTTCCTGAAACCCGCCCTGACCAATCGTTTTATTGGCTGCCTGGGGTGTTACCAGCAGTAACGGTGTGTGGTTCCAGTACGCGGTTTTGACAGGGGTGACGAGGCTGGTGACACCGGGGCCATTCTGGGCAATCACCATTGACATTTTCCCGGTCGAGCGTGTGTACCCGTCGGCCATCATACCTGCGTTGCATTCATGGGCACAGTCCCAGAATGTAATACCGGCTTTTGGAAACAAATCTGAAATCGGCATCATGGCCGATCCGATAATGCCGTAGGTATGTTCGATACCATGCATTTGCAGAACCTTGATGAAGGCTTCTTCTGTGGTCATTTTTACCATATCAATTGTTCCTGTGCCCTGTGATTTGTCCAATAATTAAAATTCGATCGGTGCGAAAAATTACGCGAAAACAAGATCTCACCAGCGCTCATCCCGATAATGGTACCAGTGATATAGCCACTGTTGCCCCAGCCTGCGAAATGGCGTTAACACACCTTCATGTGGCAGCTGTGAAGAGAATATCGGCAGATCGGGCTTCTCAATTATGCCCACTGCCATTTGCRCCATGCGCCGTCCGGCCTGAGCGGAGTACATCACACCATTGCCGCTGTAACCCATCGCGTAAAACATCTGTTCGTCCGGGTCCGGCTGGGTAATGCGAGGCATCATATCGTGGCTTACATCAACCCAGCCCCACCAGGAATAATCCAGTTTGATGTCTTTTAGCGCCGGGAATTTTTGTGCAAGGCCAGTCTTCAAAACATCAAGRTGTTTGGGATTTGAAGCATCCTTGCCAGTGATGGCACTACGCGAACCAATCTGCATGCGATTGTCGGGAAGCAAACGATAATAATGCCGCAGTGTTCTTGTATCCGAAAGAGGACTTAACACTTTCACGCCGCAGGTTGCCAGTTCATCTGATGTCAGAACCCGGGTTACAATCGAATTCGAGAGGATTGGCATCAACCGGTTTTTGGTGCGTTTATGTAGATTGCGCGGGATATAGGCCGAGGTCGCGAGACAGACTTTGGATGCTTTAACGATTCCGCCCGGGGTCTCAAGATAATGCACATTTTTCTCTGTTCGCCAGCCGGTCACCGGGCTCCCGGTATAGACCCGCACCCCCAGTTCACGGGCTGCACGCAAGTAACCAAAAGCAAGTTTTGCCGCGTGAATTCCGATACCATCCGGCTCGTGCAGTGCGCCATAGCTTTCCATATCTCGTACCACATTTTCATGTAGTTCACCGCGCGACAGGATATTTGCGGCGTACCCGAACTGCTCCTTTAAAATCAAGGCTTCTTCTTCAAGACGTTTCATCATCCAGGGCCGGTGAGCAATGTAATAATGGCCACCTTCCATAGGGTCACAGGCAATATTGTGATCTGCAATCAGGCCTTTAAAAATCTGGAATGCTTCAAGTACTTCATCATGCATGGCACGCGCAGTATCCAGTCCCCAGCGCTTGACCCAGCCGGAGCGTTTAAGGCGACCCGTCGCAATCTGTGCCTGTCCACCATTGCGGGTGGAGCATCCCCAGGCAACCTGATTAGCTTCCAGAACTGTTGCCTTGATGCCGTGTTCTTTTGCCAAATGCAGCGCACAACTCAGCCCCGTATAACCAGAACCGATAACAACAACATCAACATCCAGATCGGTACAAACCGGACCATCATCTTCCGGTTCCGGCCCGGCAGTTGCAGTCCAGTAGGTAGGCGCCGATGCCTGATTGTGACCAGGTCCAGAATCTGTCAACGGATCATACAACGGGTTGTATTCTAACCGTACCCCTGACCCTGTATTTACTATCTGATCCATTACACCGGGTTCCCGGTGCGGGCAGAGGTGAAGGCTTTCGCGATAACACCGAAACCATCAATTTTCGCACCGTGTGCTTCCGCCCTCAGAGCCATGACCGATCCCCCGGATTAAATTTCATCGCATTTGAAAACCTGTCAGGGCGTTTGTGAGCACCAGGCCGGACGATTTCCGAAAGCGAATTGTGTATTGCCTGGATCAACAATACTTGCGGAGAAATACGAAAGAATATATCCAGTTAGATTGTTATCTAGGTCCAGATCGCAAAGGCCACTCAAATGACTGAAAAACCGTCGCGTCTACCACCCGATGTTTTCTTCGTTGATAAAAAGACTACCCTGTCTCTACAGGCCCAACTGATATCGTCCATTGTATCGTTCATATTACAAGAACATATACCGGACGGGACCCGGCTTCCCTCCAGCCGGAAACTGGCAAAGTTTCTTGGAATTTCGCGTCTTACCGTGACCCTTGCCTATAACGAACTCATGGCACAAAATTATCTCGTGGCAGTGCCAAGATCGGGTTATGTGGTGTCTCCCGATGCACCGAAAAGACGCGTTCTGGCCGACAAAACCACTCCACAACAAGGGAAGGTTGACTGGTCAAAATGGTTGCAGGCGGACAGAGTCCGGCGTCGGCAGATTATCAAACCCCGGACCTGGAGCAGTTTCCCCTATCCGTTTATTTATGGACAGATCGATCGCAGATTGTTCAATCACTCGGCCTGGCGTGAATGCGCCAGGAGCGCCATGGGTATCCGCGATTTTGAAATACTGGCCGGTGACTGGGCAACCGATGATGACCCGATGTTGGTGGATTACATCCGCACACGCACGCTGCCCCGTCGTGGCATCGAGGCCAATCCAGATGAAATCCTCATCACGATGGGCGCACAAAACGCTCTCTGGATTGCCATCGGTATTTTAAAACATACCGGGCTGGATGCTGCCTATGAAGATCCCGGCTACCCTGATTTACCTGAAATGTTGCGCTTTAGTGGCGTTCAGGCGCACCCCGTTCCAATTGATAAAGAAGGATTGCGACCAGACAGGATACCCGACAAAACGGGGATGGTGTTTGTAACGCCGAGCCATCACGTACCGACCGGGGTCACCATGCCGATGGAGCGAAGACGGGCATTGCTCGAAAGAGCAGAACGGGAGAATTTTCTGGTTATTGAGGATGACTATGAATTTGAAATGAGTTTTCTCAAACCACCAAGCCCGGCGTTAAAATCCATAGACAGGTTTGGCCGGGTCATCTATGTCGGCAGTTTCTCCAAATCGATCTTCCCGGGTCTTCGTCYGGGATACATGGTTGCGCCCGCWCCYTTYATCACTCAGGCACGCGCATTACGCGCCATYATGTTACGTCATCCTCCAGGCCACACCCAACGCACCACTGCCTATTTCCTTGGCCAGGGATATTACGATGCGCTGATCGTGAATATTCGTGAAGCCATGCGGGTTCGCAGGAAGGTGTTGCAGGAGGAGGTATTAAAATCCGGCCTGACCATTGCAGGTGCAGCACCGCATGGTGGAACATCGCTATGGATCAAGGGACCGGATGGCCTTGATAGCAATCACCTGTCACKTGCCTTGATGGAAATGGGYGTACTAATTGAACCGGGCACGCCTTTTTTTGCGAWWGCACCCGTCCCTTGYCCCTGGTTCCGCATGGGTTATTCCTGCATTGATAAAAATGCGATACCAGAGGGTGTTCGCAGAATTGCRGAATGCATAAACCWGATGCGATGAGYATYTGATCARYTYNGAAAATTAAANTYCCCCTCGCCYGAAACTAWTTCCGGAYCRCCTCCGTTACTACTCTGTCAATTGAGACACAGGTCAWTWTTYCCCGGAGGAAACCATGTTCAATAAATCCATTCGCCTCACTGCAATACTCGCCATTGCGGCAGGTGCAGCACTCTATTCTACTGTTGCTTTTGCCAACCCCGATGTCGGCGGCGCAGCAATGTTCGAAGAAAAGAATATTATCCAGAACGCAGTAAACTCGAAAGATCACACGACACTTGTTGCAGCTGTAAAAGCAGCCGGACTTGTCGAAACATTGAGCGGCCCTGGTCCATTTACAGTTTTTGCTCCGGTAAACGCCGGTTTTGACATGCTGCCCGATGGCACAGTTGCCACATTGCTAAAGCCGGAAAACAAAGCCACATTGACCAAAATTCTGACATCACACGTTGTTGCAGGCAAATTGTCAGCCGCAATGTTGATGGCAAAAGCCAAAGCCAATGGCGGGCGCTATAACATGCAGGCCGTGAGTGGTGATGCCCTCACTGCAGTGATCAAGGGCAAAAACCTCTTCATCTTTGATGAAAGTGGTGGCGCATCAAAAATCACCATTGCCGACGTGAACCAGTCAAATGGTGTGATCCACGTTGTGAACCACGTTCTTTTGCCAAAATAGCAGATCGCAGCCTTAAGGTGTGAACTGGAAACCCTCACTGGTTCACACCGCCGCGTACCCGGTAATTTCTACCTGTTTTTGTATATCCCGGCAGTCTTTTCCCTGTTGCGCTCATTATCCACCCTTCAAAACACCAACAAACCCCTGATTTCGGCCTTTTCCTAAACTGGTACGGCTCTTGCTAGGTTCTTTGTAGATACGAACAACCAGCTGGGGTTTGATATGGATCCGGTCAATGGCGCATCGGCTGCGCACCGACAAATATTCCCGCCATCCAATCGGGATGAAGATAAAAACAAGGTTCAAAACATTGGCGCGTCCGCCTTGTTCGTCGCAGCGGGCCTTGAATCCATCAAACCGACTGAAAACAATTCACCAGACTTTGGATTAATAAATCCTGCCGCATCCGGCCCGGCCAATACTGCATTGAAGGATTTTGACTTTGGCAGGTTCCAGCGTCTGACCGAGCAAAAGTCACCGCTTGAACAACGGCAGGCAGATGCGCTTGAAAAACTGTCGCAGGTACAAAAAGATATCCAGACAACACTGCTTAATCACCGACGCTCCGCTGCAAGTAAAAAAGCTAACGTGATGGACGCTGCAAAGGAAGCACTGGCCTCAAGGCAGGATTCAACTGACAAAACCGCGACAGCGGAAGCTTTGTTGATGATGAAGGATAGCTACGGTCAATTTACCAAAGGTCTGCCGCGTAACATTACAAATATCTAGAATTACCGGCTTCGCTGCGACACCCGATCACGGTATAACCAACTGGCTGAATGGATCTCCGGGTGGTTCTGTAATGTAACGTTACATTTCTAGCCGCGATTAATCCCGTATATTCGGTATTCTTGTATGTTCATCCATCAAATCGGCAATTCCAACCGGACTTTAAGTCAATTAGCTGTTGAACAGATCAATCCGTTTTAATAGCTATGTAGATACCTGAATTTGGCACCCCCGAATTCTCATGCCAGTGCATTGGAAAACCACCCATGAACCGCTCCCGGGTTAATGAAATTCTGCGTGAAGGTGATGCCTTCATCAAATCATTTGGCTATATTATGCCACCCTTTGCATATTTGAGCCCGGAAGAATTTAAAGCCGGCGATCATGGCGTCCTCGTCGAGCGAGGGATGGGGTGGGATATCACTGATTACGGACTTGGAAAATTTGATGAGCTGGGTTTGTTTTTGTTTACCGTGCGCAATGGCATTGTAGAAGACATTAAAAACGGTTCCGGCATGCTTTATGCTGAAAAGATAATGATCAGTCGCAAGGATCAGCTTTCACCAATGCATCGTCACTATTTGAAGGCGGAAGACATCATAAACAGGGGTGGTGGTAAACTTGTACTGGAACTTTTTGCAGGCAATCCGGATGGCACGATTGATCGACATTCAGATATCACCGTGCCGGTGGATGGTATCCTGAAAACGCTGCCAGCTGGCGGATTACTCAAACTAGATCCAGGCGAGAGTGTCACGCTGCTACCGGGTGTCTGGCACGCATTCTGGGGAGAAGGTGCCGATGTGTTGATTGGCGAAGTCTCGACTGTGAATGATGATCGGACAGACAATGAGTTTGAAATGGATATCGGGCGGTTTTCAACCATCACCGAAGATGAAGACCCGCTTCATCTGCTTGTATCCGATTACGATAAATTTCTTTAATCCCTGACGAATAACTACCCGGGACTATTCCAGTGGACCAAAAGGTTCACTGGTCAGCGGTTCATCGACCGGTTGATCATCAATTTGTACAGGAGTTTGCGGCTGTTGAACGGTTCCAGATTGCTGGCTGTTAGCCGCTTGTGACGGTGTATCGACGGCACTGACCGGCGTTACTATATTTGCCGAAGTACCTGAGACAGGCGTCTTGATCGGAGCCGATGTGACAACCGGTTGCACTGTGACGGGTTTGGCCACTACAGCAGGACGGATCACAACGGGAGTGGCAACAGTTTCAACCTTGCTATTGTCGTAGGCAAAACCTGTTGGAAGCCACCCCTGCGCCCAGGAGAATACACCAAACACGAGACTGGATAGTAACACCATAACGCCAACCACATGCCACTTCTGAGTACGCACCAATAGTGCGGCGTTTATATTTTCCTCTTCCTGGCGGAACTTGTGTTCCTTCAGTGCTTCAAACTCGTCCGACATTTCTTTCAGTTCATGACGAACAAATTCAGCTGTCTGGCGCATTTCACCCTGTATCGCCGTTGCAACTTCATTGAAATTGCCGCCAAGGGTCGCATTACTTTCAGCTGTTGATCCGCGAATGGCTTCCGAGGATTCCCGCATTTCTGTACGAATAGCAGAAGAAGTATCCCGCATTTCGCCGCGTGATGACTGTGTGGTCTCGCGCAGTTCAGTGCGTAGTGCATTGTTATTTTCTCGCAGTTCAACACGGATGGCTTGAGTCGTCTCACGCAATTCGCTACGAAGATCAGCATTGGTTTCCTTGATGGAGCCCATCAATTCGGCAAACGCTATTCCCATTTCTCGGCGTATCTTTTCAGACGCCTCACCAACTTTTGCATCGATCAACTGGCTGTCCCCCGCAGATGAGCCATCAAATGTAATATTGACCGGCACACCGCTATTCGCCGGATAATTCACCTGACCGGCTGGAATGCCGGGAGTTTCTGCAGGTGCGGACGGTGCGGATGCAGACCGGGATGTACTCTGATCCGGCACTGCTTCGGTTTGTTTTTTTACTGGAGCTTCAGCGCCATTATTACTGGCCGGACTGATAGTATCTTTGGGCAAACCGGGAGCCGGGCTGGATGTTTTTGGTAACACTGGAGCCGCGCCAAGGCGATCTCCGTGACCTTTTTCAACAATTTTGCCCGGACTGTCGCCTTCTGCTGAAAGCTCCGGCTTGTTTTCCTTGCTCACGATRCAGACCCGGAGCCATTCAATGCTCCATTGGCCTTGCTGCTGCCTGTGAGCTCTGTCTTGTCGAGGTCTTTTTCCGTAACRCTTTCAGCTTCCTGCTGATAGGGCGGCAAACCTGCTGCGGCAAGTAAATGATTAACAAGCGCGACTGTATTGGCTTTAGGAACCGCATAGGCTTCAAGAGCCGCAGCACCGGTCACCAGGTAACCATGTTTATCATAATGTCCGGATGAACCGCCAAATGTGAAGGCAACCATACCATCACGATCAACAGCYTTAACATAATTKATCAGKCGGGGTGTGCTTAACGCRTCGGCAGCCTTGAGCTCGAAGATATCTTCGGCTTCCTGCCAYTTCTGGGCRTCATTCTGGGATTCGTCCCCTCCGGAACCGCCTTCCCCATTACCCTTGTGCTCATTATCCAGCAACTGATTCACTCCAAACGCCCCTGTACTGCTGCAAGCATAGAAAGCAAACAAGGCACTTGTAARGCGACTATGGCCAATTGAGTTAAYGCGCACCCGACTATAGTCAAAGACGGTGGAAAGASTGTGGAATCARTGTGCRCAAAACGRGAAACATACCAGTTACTTACCGCGAAGATGGCAATRAGATSCGACTTTACTGAAGTGCATTCATCGGGAGCAGAATAATATGTCGGGAGAGCGTTACAAGCCCCATATTACCGTAAAACAAGCGTCGATATCGTTCTCAAAAACTCACAAATTGATATCGATAATCAGGATTTCGATATTGCCCGAATGGCTTTGCTGGCGGAACGGTARTGACTGGCACCATTGGCTTCCGCCCAACGCCCTGTCGTCCATTGATTGTGCGCACCTTTCATCGGAGCGCCATAGAGCTGCTCATCCGAAAGGCTCTCGAGCAATGTCACCAGCTTTCGATGCGCAGTATCCAGCATATCCAGCGTCGAGATCCAGTTCATACCTTTTTGGGATTCACCGATCTGCGCATTGTAGACTTTAAGCTGGTTCCATTTATAACCCTTAGCCGGGAAGAAAACCTGCCTGCCAGCTTGCCCGTCCCGATACCAGCCGAGCATCAAATCCACCCAGTGCGCCCGGTGACCAACGATATCGCGGATGGAAACATCTTCATGTTTGTGCATCACGAGCCCGGAATCAAGGCTATCAAGCTGTTTTGAAAGTTTCTGATATTCAACGCGTGTAATCTGAAGCAGTGCAATTTTATTTGAAGCGGGCATCGTAAAATCCCAACAGGTGCGTCACAACAATAACGTAATTCCAGACACCAAAATCAAACCAAGAATAATTCGCCTGAAAACCTGTTCATTGATAAAAGGATAGATCAGGACACCGGCCCACGAACCGATGATAATTGCGGGAATACACCAAAAGAAATCACTGACAATCTGTTCGGTCACAAATCCGTTCGTGGTAAAAATTAACACGCCCAGCCCATGCATAAACAAAACAAATGGTTGAAAAGCACCACGCTGTGTATCCCTCTGCCAGCCGCGCAAGCCAGTCCAGAGTGTGGGAAATAATCCCGACAATCCGGCAAATCCGCCCA
>JAESRR010000220.1 GCA_016764535.1 Cohaesibacteraceae bacterium
CCTTTCATGTATCCAGATTAATACGGCATGGGAGGGTCGATGTGAGAGCATCGGCCGGGGAGTTGATTGGTCTGGCGATCTTCGACGGCCCGCCGAGCCGAACGGAACTAAAAAACCACGCAAATCGCGTGGCTTTTTTATTTAAAAGAGATTGCAACAAATCTCATCAATTACCGGAACCAACTCTCAAACTTCTGCGGAATTGGGTCAGTACCAAAGCTATTGATCAATTGCTGTACATCATGATCAACTGCGCCCCAAACAACATCATCAAGTATGGTATTTGCAATTGCGAAATCCCCCACGCCGACCCCTTCAGTTATGATCGTGATTTGGCCGTTCACCTCACTGACATATCGAACRACGATWCCCGGATGAAGTATATGATCAGGCTCTGTAATATTCACAATCATTCGATGTTCGGGAAATACATAGTGAGATACTGTGCCAAGCAGTGCGACCTCGGATTTCGAACCGTGAGTGATAATCTCACCTTGTTTGATCATCAATTCCCAGCTGGGTGCCGGTTTATGTAATAACGCCAAAAACGCGTTATCCATGGTCGTTGGCTTTACCGAGATTGGAATATCWACCAGGTTCCAGGCGGAAAAATTACCTTCMGTAAAWCCAACTACGCTGTCTGCATTGTAYCGGTGAAATTTTTTGGCCGAAGGTTTGATGCCCAGATGGATCAATTTATCCAGTTCAAGTTTTTCTCCAGACGGCAAGTTGATGCGCATCAACCCATTTTTATCAACGGCAATTAAATTACCCTGGGAACTTCGCCCATTGCTGTCTCGTGCCCGCTTCACCGCCTCAACCGCTTTTTGAACCGGGCCTTCATCGCGGTCATTCCGGGAACCAGTGATTTCATCACTATCCATCGCGAGTGGTTCGGCTGACAAATCCTCCGGTTCTTGTCTCAAGTCGCGTTGACTGGTGTCCGGCAGATCAATCTGCGTCTGGTCAACACCCGGATCAATCTGCCCAGCCAGCCATGACTGGGCAATTGGTGACTGTTCGATCATTGTTGAAAGGCGGCGACTATCCAGTTTTGAAAGGATGAGATCGCGATTTTCTGTGACATCCTGTATCGGCAAACCAAGAGCCTGAGCGATGATCTCGTCCTGCATCAAACGTTTGGCATTCAAGTCTGGAAACAGCGCCTCAATATTTGAAAATGATTGTGCGGTGACGTGTTGATCCAGGTCACCTGACAGTTCGGCAAGCACTGGTTCATCCAAGCCTGAAGGCTGATCAAATCCCTGGTCGTATATGCCGTCATCAGCTGGCATACCATCATAGATTGAGAGGTCTTCATCATAATCCATGGGCAGTTCATCAATTATTGATGGCTCATCTACTTCCATCTCGTCCAAAGACTGTTCCATATCTCCGGGTTCCACACTTTTTTCAATTGGCAATTCCCCGATGGAATCCTCATCCGTATCAGGATTCTGCACATCATTATTGGTAGCCACGCTCTGTGGCTGGTCATCAGAAAGAACAATCATAGAATCCTCGGCAAAATTTGAGGGACTGAATATGGATTACAGACCGGCATCCAATCGAATAACAATTCGTCAATTCAAAGATTGATCAGTGTGTTATTCGCAACACAATGTATCTTCAAAATCTGAGTGAGCTAATCAATCCTAGGATTAGGCAAAGGCGCGTCTGGTTGTTCGTTTTGAACCAAAATTCTGGGATTGGGTAAAGGCATATCTGATTGTTGGTGCTCTTTGTTTAAATTTGGACTGTGACCAACACCAGGCTGTTCAGTTGGAAAATCGATAGAACCTCTTAGCTCTTCATTTCCTGACTTCCTAAATCCCATTCTATATCGATCAATCGAAAAGTTATTATCCCGTGTGCCACTATCAATTTCATTGGAAAAATATTCTGGCTGATCTTCAAAACTAATTGTTCGATCTGACGTACCAATAATACCAAGACTTTCATCAATACGAAATTGCGTGGCAATGAAATGCGCCTCTTGAATTGCATCATCGTCACCAATTCTAATTAGATGTTGAAAATCAGATAATTTGTCTCTGTCCTGTTTAGTCAGGCCTGTAAATTGATCCAGATCATATATGGGCCAATTTTTAAAGCCATCCAGATCATGCACTGCTGATTTCCAATGGTTAAATACACTGATCGGTTTGGTTGAATTATTAGCGCCCCGTATTCTCCAGTTTCTCAACTGAGAGACACCATTTTCACCCAATTCCTGGTGCTCACTAAAACTTAAAGATTTTCCCCCTGAGATGGCATCTTCAACCTGAATTTTTGTTATGGCTTGGTTTCCATCATTTCCCTCAGGATTTGATCGTAATACCGTTCCCGGAGGAGAACCCCAGTTTCTAAGTTCGGTTTCTGAAAGATTGAGAGAATTGTTATACTCACTACCTGTGCCTTGTCGGCGTGAATCGATACCGAATCTATTTTCTGCACCAAGAGCTTTTCGCATACGTTCCAATGCCGTGCGGGAAACTATCCTGGTTGATGGCTGAAAACCTTCCTGTTTTTCCACATTGCCAGACACCCGAACACCATTTTGATCCACCAGGAAAGTGAAGCTCCTAAATGCTTCATCTGATTGTTTTTCTCCCGAATAGTTATTTTCAAAATCCTGTTTGGCCACTCTTTCCAATCTACGAACGATGCGATAATCAGCATTTGGGATTTCCCGGATTATAAAGTCTGCAATATCGGCGTTACCCACAATAAGATTGTGATATGCCTGCTCCAGGTTTTCTACACGGTAAGTATTATTGTGATCCAAATAATCCGGTATTTTTTCAACTCCTTTATACGGATCTGGAAATTCTGAAGATTGAATTCGAAGCTGTTTTCTCCCTGGCCCGGCAATGGGAAGATAATCAACAACATCGTTTGGTGTGCGCCTCCATTGATGACGTTCCCAAACTACTTTCGCAGCATCTGGTATTAAAACATCACCCTCCGAATCCAGGATAACTACAGAATAAAGTATATCTGTAGATCTTGACATCCCATTTGGTTTTTTACTATTTCTTACCAAGCGTTTTGACCGTTCAAATCTATAAATTATGATATTATCGTCGGCAGTCGAAACGCGGATTTCAACTGGTGGAATGCTTTCTGCGTAAAGTGCTTCAGCTGAATAAAGACTTCGCTTGTTCTTCAATAGGGTACCGACAAGGCCAATTTGGTCATAGTCTAATACAGCCACCGTATCATCGCCCTGATATCCAGCCTGATATGGCACGCCATTTACTTTGAGGCCAAAGCTAAGCGAAATCCCAATAGTAGCTGATGCTTCAATCATGGCACCGCTCATCGTCATTGTGCCAGTCAGGCGATCCAGGTTTTGTGAGATCGCTCTCGACGGCCCCACAGCAACAGATGCCCCAAGCGCCATTCCAGGAATATTTTCCTTCTTATTAGTAAAACCCCACGCTCCTACACCGAGACCCACCGGTAGCAGTCGTCCAGATACAGATGGGCCAAGGGTCGCACCCACAGACATAAATTCAACGCGGTCACCCGTTTGGCGGTCAATTCCAATGAAATATACACCTTCAACCCCCAATAATTCGAAGATAGGCGTCCCACCAGAAATCTGAAAATATATGCCAACATTTCTATTATTTTCCATGTCGATATCAGAACGCCGGACACGATCAAGTATATTTGCATTCGAAAATTCAAGCGGATTTAATCCTGGTATAAAACCATCATTGTAATGCTGACGCTCACTTGTCGATTGTATTCGAGCGACTACTTTTTTATGAAATATTGTATCGGGTGCATCTCTCAGTTTTAAATGAAATCCACCATTTTCAATTACATTCTCAATATCATCTTCGAGAAATGAAGATGATATTGAAGTTCTGATCGCATCGTCGGAAACTTCTGGACCGAACCGGGGTCTAACATTCTTAAATATCTCGATGTGATCGACTTTCCGCATAGAATAATTGTTTGTTTTTCTTGCTGCGACCACAAATTCGGTAGTAACTCGATTATCTTTGAATTTTACAAAATATGAAGCAAGTGAAGCAAGGTTTGTTGCGTAATCACCTCTCAAAATTCCATTTGGATTAATTGCACCCAAGCCAATATTTTTGGAAAACTGACGATTTACATCCTTGATCAGGAACAGCAGGAGCTTATTTTCATCCTTGCCGCTCAAACGCCCATTTTGTACCTTTGCATAAGCTACTGACTGTTTAATCACAGACTTAATTTGTGGTGTAATGAATGCATTACTATCAAGTATCTCCTGACCACTTAAGTTCTGACCGTGACCAAACATTTGGCGTCGAGAAGGATATTTTATTTTTTGAGACATTTACATTTCTCGCGAGCAATTAGAGGGTTTACCAGGTAAATATGCTTAAATACATGGATGAAGGCACGAAAATCAGGTACTGGCTGCCAATTCATCCAACAATTTTTCGTATTTCTCTGGATCGTACATTGCATTTTCAATCCGCTGATCTTCACGCTCCTGGGCCATCTGTTTCAACGGCTCCTCATAGCGATCCAGATCCTCAGTGCTAAAAGCGTCACGATTGGCGTTCATATGCTCCAGCGCGGCGAAAGGGTTGTCGTCAGCCGTCGCAAGGATCACATCCTTGTGCATGCCAGCGCGTATCACCGCTTTACGATTAACAATTTCATCGGGTGACCAGCCTTCATATTGCGCCTGCTCATCAATTTCCTGGTCAATCTCGCTGGCATAGCCCTGCATTGCTTCTGCATCACCCAGATTGGCCATCACCTCTTCACGCAGCGCCGCGCGTTTATTGTCAAAGGTTTCGCGCAATTGCTGCACCATCATCCCGGCATCCTGGGTGATGTGTCGCTTTGCAATGCGCTCTGTCTGGGTTTCCACCTTGCGATAAAACTGCTGCCGCGCGTCATAAGGCATGGCTTCTGCCAGCTTCTTGCCCATGGCACCTATTTTGGCCTGGGTGACGCCTAGCCTGGCGCTGCCTTCTTTGCCGGTATAGCCAACAATGCCGGTATCCGGGTCGGCTTCGGCCTTTCGCGCACCATTGATGAAGTCGGCTTCGGCTTGTTTGGAAATTACAACCGATTTCATCCGTGCAAGCTGCACAGCCGGGTCAACCAACCCGGCAGGCGCAGAATTCAACAAAGTGGGCGTGTTTTCAACCTCACCGCCAGACGGTGTTTTGTTCACAGGAACCATGACCATTGAGATGTCTTTCAGTGAGATAAAATTGGCTATCTATATAGATTTGCGTGTGGCTTAGCCGTGATTGCCGCAATTCCCGAAGGCGACGGTAACCCCTTAGCCAATTTGCCAATTCCACCCAGCATCGTGCTAAATGCAGACAAGTTCCCCTGGCTGCGCTTATTGGCAGCTTTAAATTGAAGCAGGGAAGATTGGGCCCGCTTGTTGGTCGCATCAACCTTGTGATTGTAGGCACGGTCGCCGACATCCATCCGCAGGCTGAGCGCATCAAGTTCGCCCATCATTTTGGCCCCGACCAGCGTATCGAGAGGTGATCCAAACGCCACATCCACCCCGGCTGCCGCCATTCTTGCCCGTTGTTGGGCAACAGCAAAGGTGGTTTTTTGGCGAACTTCCTGTTCATCCAGCCGCCCTCTTTCAAATTCCTGCCGCGCATTCCGGTCAGCAATTTTAGCATTCATTTCATGAATCTGCGCTTGATATTCAGCTTCCGCTGCAGCGTTTTCCGCTGCCTGCGCCTGGCCTATCGCGCTCATCATCGAGCTTGCCAATCCAAGAACCAGTCCAAGATCACACATGTTTGTCGGCCTCATTTTGGGAAAGTGGAATGGAAATTCGGAAATCGTCACGGGCTTTGAGCGTAAAACGCCGGAACGGTATTTGTTCGACCCCGGCAATCACCGGCTCTTCCAGCGTAAACCCGAGCCATGAAAGCCAGCGCTTGCTGACAACATTACGGTCATCGACCATGTTCATCAGCTCGTCGTAATTGCTCATTAAGTGTGATTTCCACAACAATGAAGATCGCAAAAAAACCCGATAATGTGTCTTTACACCATCGGTTCCGAGCAACCATGGCGCACCGATGCGATTAAGTGCATTCAGTGTGCCTGCGCCGAACATCACAGTCGCAACACCATCAGCAAATCCGGTCCATGCCATATCCGATTTTTCAAGAGAAAGCCTCAGCGCCTGATGCGGAGTGTGCCCTGTTGCGGCCATCACTTCATCACGGTCTGCCTGACGCATATGTGTTGCGATCCAGTCAACATGCTCATCCTTTGCAGGGAGAATCTCTACAGATATCATGTTGTGTATATGACATATCGTTGAGTTTTATGCAACAATCACAATATTGACTGTTGCCTGAATACCAATGATTACAACAGCCTTTGCACGGGTAATCTTCCAGCCGTGAAATCCTGGACTAAACCACCAGTCCTGGCAGGGCCTTCACATGCTTTTCCAGAAACCGCGCCACGGTTTTAATGCGATAGAGGTTTCGTCGCTCGGGTAAAAACGCAATTGATAGCGATACGTTCTTTGAGGGCAGATCGTCAGAACATGCCTCGATACGCGGATCGCTTTCAGCAAAATACACCGGCAACATACCAATACCGGCCCCCGCTGCAATCATATCCCGCGTTGGTGACAATCCGTCAACGGACATCGAGATTTGCATGTCAGGAAAATATTTGAGCGCGAACTCCGGAACCGTTCTGTTCACCGGGGTCGCGATATAAGTCGGTGCTCGCTCCTGCGAACCGGCTTCACGATAAAGCCGCCAAATCGCGCTGCCCAGCATTTTAACCTGCAACCCCTTTTCCTGCCTGCGACCAATTCGCAACCCCATATCCGCTTCGAACCGACGCAGATCTACACTGCGGTCAGAGGCATCCAGCTCCAGTAATATATCAGGATACAAATCCAGAAATTCGACGAAAGCCGGAGCAAGTGTGGTCAGCAAATGCTGTGACAGGGATAACCGAACCCGCCCTCCGCGATGTTTGAATGCAGTACAAGGCTCAAGACCGGATAACGCTTCTTCTGCCAACTCGGCCGCTGCAAAAGTTCGCCGACCTTCCCGTGTCAGCACAAATCCCTCTTCACCGCGATCAAACAATGCTTCTCCGAGCCTGTCTTCCAGATGATCAAGCCGTCTGGCAATCGTGGTGCGATCAATGCGCAGCATGCGACCCGCTGCACTCAGCGAACCCTCGCGGGCAAGCGCAAGAAAAATCGGCAGATCGGCAAATGGCAGGCTCATATGTTAGGTTCAAACCTCTGTTGGCCACGGTAGAAATACGCGACGTGCAAATTTGCACACATCTATGCAACATTACGCGTCGCAGAGCAATATTGCACACACTAGATCACTGAAGACGAAACAATCGAACCGGCAAATAGTACTTGTTCGACCAACCTTGCGAAAGTGATCAACCAATGACAATATCCAGAAAACTCCTCACGACCGGCCTCGCCCTTGCTGGCTTTCTCGCTTCAGCGCAGGCGATAATAGCCGCGCCAGCGTACTTCATTGGTCAAATCGAGATCACTGATCAGGAAAAATACATGGCGACTTATGGTCAGGCAGTCATCCCCCAACTAATGCAGCAGGGTGTCAAAATTCTTGTCGCCTCTCCCGTCGCATCCACCTATGAAGGCGAATGGCAGGGCAATTTCACAGTGGTTCTGGAATTTGAATCGATGGAAAAGGCAACGGGCTTTTTTAATTCAGAGGCCTATCTCAAGGTTCGTCCTTTGCGTCATGCAAATTCGACACTTAACAATCTGGTTTTCGCTCCCGGATTTGAAGTGCCAAAGGCAAATTAGGTTCACCTGACATTGCATCAGCCATTGCTGAAAATAGCGCCGGTACGCAACTTATATTCCGCGTACCGGCGTTGATTATAAAGAACAATCGGTCAAATATGGTGACAAAATCTTCATAACAACCACAGACTGTCCGTCACAAAGCTAGGGGAAAACACGTATGTGTGTTACCTTGTTTGTACAGTTTCACAGTCACCTGGAACCGGGGTCAAAGCGCTCCCTGCCCAAAGGCAAGGCAGCATTCCTGTTCAACGGTAAAAGACATTTGTCGGCAGCTCCACCTGCTGGCCACCATGCCCAAACCGATGCTTTGACCCTCCGGGTGATAGAATATTCAGGCAGTCGGTGCCCAAAAGTGCCCTGCGGTCGCTCTGAAAGCAATTATTTGACAGACACTTACTTTGAGGCAGAACATTGTTCTGCCTCACTTTTTATGTTGAGTCAGCATCCCCCACTCCTGGTAAAATTAACCTTTACGTAACTAATACTCGCACAATTCCGCCATTTGTGATATTTGTCTGCCGCGAACCTGCAGTAAAAAGGTTCCTGGTGGAGGAATTCAGAGTGATATCAATCAAGAGCGCATTCGCTGCGGCCGCTATACTTGTAACCATGACAGTTACCACGAGCGCCAGCTACATTGCTGGCAGTATCGTTATTTACCCGCAGTCCGAAACTTCATCAATGAGTGCGCTGGCTATGCTGGAAATGGAACTTGAGCTCTATACTCTGGTCTATTCACAAGAAACAAATTTCCTGACTGACGCCTGCGAAATGTCTGACAAGGCCTGTGTAGCTGCAGAAAGCGTATCCCAATAGGTTGATCGCACTGCGCTATACAAAGGCGGGTGGCAGACGTGCTGCCTGCCTTATTATTTTCTAATCTTTATAAAATTATTCCATCGATAAAATATCCGCTCACATCAAGTAACAATGCCTCGCGTAACCTGCTATCGGTTCAAATGTTTGGTTTGTTGATGATATCCGTACAGTTTCCCCCTCCAGCTTCCACATGTCCTGTGATTGGTTTATGGTTTATGTTCGTTTTGACATGCCACATTGTCTCTACTGCAAGGGACAATGCATCTGAACAAAAATGCCAATAACACGCGGTCGGGAAATGGATAGAAAAGCAAGCCACATCATTGGCGAATGTTCCCATCGCAAGTGGAAACTGCACATGCGTCAGGCGGCACAAATCGTCATGACAACCGTGCAGCCCAACAATCTGGATGGAATGGCTCACCTGGACGTATCGGAAGTACTGAAGCAGATTGCACATTCCCATGGCCTGCATCTTCTTATGAAAACATCACAAAGCCTTACGCCATTCCCCGGATTTGATCCGGTTTCCTTCGCTTTTCAGGAATGTCGAAGTGTTAAAGCCCTGGTAGCCCGCTGGCACTTTGTCATCGAGCATCAATCACAAATCCGATGCAATCAGGCTGGA
>JAESRR010000079.1 GCA_016764535.1 Cohaesibacteraceae bacterium
CGCTTTCGTTAATTTCTGATGCAATATCGGATATTTGAGACGCGTTGCGTGCAGTTAATACAACAGTTGCACCCAGACCCGCCAAATGCATGGCAGTCGCTTTGCCAATGCCACGACTTGCACCGGTGATTACGGCGGTTTTTCCAGTTAAATCGATCATTGTTGATTGTTTTCCGATTTGATAAATGGGCAGCTGGTGTGTTTATATTCGTGTAGGATTATTGTATAAAGACTTTTCAACACATTGCTGTCGTGTCAATATTACATCAATGGATATTGAAGCTCTCAAAACGCTCGCTCTTGTTGCGCAACAGGGCAGTTTTGCTGCCGCAGCGCGGATGATGAATGTCGACCCGTCGGCCATTTCCAGGATTATCGCGCATACTGAAAACAACCTTGGTTTTCGATTGTTCCAGCGAACAACGCGAGCACTTACGATAACCGAAGAAGGCGATACCTATCTACGCCGGATTGCGCCTTTACTGGAGGAGCTTGAATTTGCGAGAGACGAAGCCAGCCAAACAATGCGCGCACCGACCGGAACGTTGAAGATGACCTCATCGGTCGCGTTTACACATGAGTGTATCGTACCGCATCTGGGTGAGTTTTGTGAAAATTACCCTGAAATTCGGCTGGAATTGCAATCAACTGACAAGAATATCGATATCATTGCAAGCGGAATTGACCTTGCTGTACGTTTAACCGCTGCCCCAAATGGGCATTTTATTTGCACCAGACTTCTAAATACGCACTATGTGGTTTGCGCCAGCCCCGATTATCTTGCACAGCATGGGCCGATTGTTGACCCCCGCGAATTAATCAAATTCAATTGCCTGCGGTTTGCCTTGCCGGAATTTAAAACCAGCTGGCGGTTTAAGGCAGAAGGATCCAAAGCCTTTGACGTTGCGATTGATGGGCACATAATTATCTCCAATGCGTTGTCACTTCGCCGGGCCGCGATTGATGGGTTGGGGCCGGTACTTCTGGCGGACTGGCTGGTAGGTAAGGACTTGCTGGCCGGGAGATTGGTGGAATTATTCCCCGGGCATCAATGTACAGGCACCGACTTTGATACGGGTGTCTGGGCGCTTTATCCCGATCGTAAGTTCCTGCCACAAAGAGTGCGTGTGATGATTGATTTTCTGCGCGAAAAACTGGCCAATCAATAAATGTACCTGTTTGTTAATGCCGTCTGCTTGTGCGATTTTGTAGTTTGCGACGTTGGCAGGATCGACTGGCAAGACGTACGACGAGATATTTTTTGGCGCGATTATTGAAAAGCGGAATAAAAATTATCTTCAATAATTGACCCAAACCAAGCGTGGTTGCGTATTGCATATCGCAGATCCCCTGTTTCCTGTTGTTTAAACAAGGACGGTCAGAGCATGGCTGGATCGACATATGCGCCGGATTTATTTGTTTGCTGTGGTTGCCTATTCTCCCATCACTACCCCTTCACGACGTGGATCGGCGCCACCGGTTAGTCCATTTGGTGAAATAACAATAGCGTGCAGCCCCGAGACCATTGCACGTTCCCTGAATTCATGTCCGCGCTCTTCAAGTTCAGAAATCAATTCTTTATTCCCGGGGTTTTGTTCAATGTCTGTGGTGCCATTGCGATTGACAACATGTGGCAGGTTGAGAGCCAACTGGGGGTCCATTTCCTGATCCAGAATACGGATTATCGCCTCTGCAACAAAACTAATGATGCGCGATCCGCCAGGGGAGCCAATAGCCAAAACCGGTACGCCGTCTTTCAGAACAATGGTTGGAGCCATCGAGGATCTTGGTCGCTTGCCACCCTCAACACGGTTGGCTATTGGTTTTGCGTCTTTTTCAGGTATACGGGAAAAGTCCGTCAATTCATTGTTCAGTATAAATCCATTGGTCATGACGCGTGATCCAAACCCGCTTTCGATGGTGGTGGTCATTGACACAATGTTTCCCTTTGCATCGACAATCGAGAAGTGACTTGTGCCCGCGCGTTCACGCTGTGTGTCCGGTGAGCGCAGCATGGCCAATTCCCAGGGGGGTGATCCGGCCTTTGCCTTGCCCATTGTCTCGTCTGGATCAATCAGGGCAGCTCTTTGCCCGAGGTAAGTCTGATCGAGCAAACCCTGAGGCATCGGTGTGTAATCGCTGTCAGCCATATATTGCGCACGATCGGCAAATGCCAGCCTGGATGCTTCAATGTACAAATGCGTACGATCAATTTCGGATTCCATTTCCGGCAGATCATAATGTGAGAGGATCGATAGAATTTGCCCCACTGTCAGACCTCCGGATGAAGGCGGGCCCATGCCGCAAACATCGTATTGTCGGTAGGGCGCACAGGCTGGTTGCCTTTCCACCACCTGGTAGGACTTCATATCTTCCATGGTGAGGACACCAGGGTTTATAACAGTTTTTACAGCGGCAATGATGTCCCGTGCGATTTGGCCTTCATAGAAGGGCTTTGATCCCTCTGCCTGAAGTAGGCCAAGAGCGGAAGCGAAATCCGGATTTTTTAATATTTCGCCAGCCTTGCGGGGGGCTCCACTCTCGTCAAAAAAATAAGTCCGGGCTGTGCCAAATATATCAAGTTTACGGCTTCCCTGATGATCAGCGATTAACATGGCCAGACGGGGTGATATTTTAAATCCGGTTTCTGCAAGTGATTTTRCAGGCTCGAGCAGTTCCGCCCAGTTCTGATTTCCAAAGCGTTKTTGGACYGTTTCGAGCAATTTCAGCGTACCTGGAACACCTACGGATTTTCCACCTACAACTGCATCAARCCATTTGACCGGTTTGCCATCTATTCCGAACCAGTATTGTGGCGWGGCACTGAGTGGAGCACGCTCTCTGCCATCAAATGTGGTGAGGGTTTTGGAAGTCGCATCCCAATAGACCATGAATGCTCCGCCACCAATGCCTGAGCTTTGCGGTTCAACCAGATTGAGCATCAATTGTACAGCGACTGCGGCGTCTACGGCGGTCCCACCTCGTTTTAAAACATCATATCCCGCTTGTGTAGCAACAGGGTTGGCTGCAGAGATCATAAATTTTTCACTGCTGACGGATTGGGTTTGAAAAATCGGGATCAACACATTCTCGTCATGGTCATCTTCCAGTAATTCCATAGAACTGAAAGCAACCAGGGTAACAAACGCTATTAAAACAATTGTCAGTATGATTTTGTTGAACATCGGGGGCATTTTAATCTCCCTGTGTAAGGCAGGTTGACCGGGTCATTAAAACTCGCCAGGCAAGCTGGGGCGAATTCAGAACCGTTCCATAAATCTATTTGTAACCACGAGGCTAATATGAAAGTATTCCTGCAACAAGAAAATGTTTTATACATTTAATATGTTCGCGAGAATGGTAKTCAGCGGAAACGGGGTGCTTTAACCGCCCATATAAGCGTCAGTACGGGATTTGAATGCCCGGGCGATGAATTCCATAAATCGTTTTATGCGCACAACATTTTTCAGATCAGGATGGGTCAAAATCCAGACATCGTGGTAGGGCAATAACGGAAAACCTGGCACGCGCGCCAGATCTGGATCTCCATCACCAACAACACACGGCATTCTGATCATGCCCATATCTGCTTTTACAGCGCTTAATATTGCCATCATGTCATTCAAACGTATCGAGATCCGGGCATTGGGGAAGCGTTTGCGGATTTCTGGTGCCACTTTGGTCTCACGCAGGATAAAACATATGGCGTCCAATGATGCATCGTGAATTCTGCTTTCAAGAGCGGCCAAATGTTTGGCAATATATGTTCGTGAGGCATATTGTGCCGATTGCTGGTGGGTAATCACCCGACCAAAAAGGGTTTCAGAAGGCGCACTGCTAATCCGGATGGCAACATCCGCTTCGCGCCTGTGGAGATTAAGCAGCTCATTTGCCATCAACAGGGATACTTCAATGCGCGGATTGGCTCTTGTGAACTCCGCAACGTCTGCTGCAAGATGTTCCAGGATGAGCGCTTGCGGCGCTGTGATACGTAACTCCCCTTCCAGCGCTTCGTTTTGCGCAGCGACCCTTAAACCCGCGGAAATAATTTCGGTTTCGATCTGCGCGGCTGTGCGGATGAGATCCTGTCCGGCATTCGTTGCAACCAGCCCCCGGGGCAGTCGATCAAATAACAGAGTTCCAATATTGTGTTCAATCGCGGCGATACGGCGGGAGACTGTTGAGTGATTGACCCCCAGGACACGGGCGGCGGCACTTAGTCCCCCTGATCGGCCAACCGCCAGCACATATCGCAGGTCTTCCCAATTCTCCATCTGTGCATTATTGCACAGCTCATGTGCAAAGACAGGTAATATTCAACAGAAGCTGCGTGCCTATATTTGGATCATACGTTACCACCAAATTAAAGGCTCCCATATTATGGCCGTTTTTGCATCGATACACCTCACCATCACCAATCCGGAAAAACTGGCAGAATACCGCAAACATGCCGGGCCTGCGGTTCAAAAATATGGCGGCAAGGCGGTGTCCACCCATCCAGCACCGGTGGTTCTGGAAGCTGCGGAAACACCACCCACTGTTATGGTTATTGTTGAATTTCCGACACTTGACCATGCAAAAGGCTGGTTTGATGACCCGGATCTTGCGTATGTCCATGCTCTGCGCAATGAAGCCGGTCTTTCAACAATCGTCGTCAATCCGGCATCCTGAGGATATAAAAGCCCGGATGTCACGCAGAACTTGGCATTGGGTGCATGCAATGTTACGAAACACGAAATCGGGGAGATATTGTGTTTCGTTTTTTCTATGAAACCTATCAACAATCCAGCCTGAGGGTGCGGATGCATCGCGCGCGCCAAAAATTGATGGCGCTTTTGCGACGCAACTTTGTGCCAACACATTCGGTAGAATCTGTATCCCAAATAATTGCCACTATTCCTGATAAGACAACAGGGGGGGCATTTGTGGTGCGCAAATTTAGTGGCCCACTGGTTATTGAGGGACGAAATGGTAACCTGGTAAGGACTGGCAAGCTCATCGAAGGCTCTCATGACGGATTGACAAGGCAGAAGTCCAGTAATTTTCTTGCAGGATTACGTAGTCGGCCCGGGGGCGATTTCGCTCTGAGTTTACATACGCCGCATGCAACCAACTATTATCATTTTCTGGTTCACACATTGCCGCGCGTAATCTACGCTGAAAATGCTGTTGGATCCCGGGATTTTCCGATAATTGTAAGTGCTACGCTTGCCAATAGCGGTTTCATGCAAGGAGCAATCGCACTTGATTTTTTTGGTGAACATGAATTGATTGTCCAGCAATCAAACGAAAATCTGCGTTATCAGTCGATTTGTGTTGTATCACCCTCTCATACGCCGCTTGATCATGTCGATAATGTACTGGATCGTTTAAATGCTTCTGGCAAGTCGGATCATTTTCAACGTGTTTATATTGAGCGTGGATCGGGATCGCCCAATGGCAGGAATATTCGTAATAGTGCACAGGTTAGTGAACTCCTTGCTGCCTATGATTTTGAAACTATTGACCCGCAGTTATTATCTCTCGAACAGCAGATAGATACTTTTAGCCGTGCCCGATTTATTGTCAGCCCACACGGAGCCGGGCTAACCAATTTACTTTTTCGACGCGGCAGCAAAGCCAGCGTATATGAAATTTTCAATCACAATTTGATCAATCATTGTTATCGGGAAATTTCTGAAAAATTCGGTTTCGCTTACAAAGCGGAATTCAGTTTAAACGTGCGCGGCAAATCAACCGCGGGCAGTGCAGAAATCGATTGTAATCGCCTTGAAATCTGGTTGAAGGACTGTAGCGAATGATTATCCCGAGCGTCAGGAAACAGGAAGTAGAACGATGCCAGTCAAGCACTTAGTACTCTGGTTTAAACCTTCTCTGATATTGTATGCTGCATTGTTGTTAGTATGTAGTTTTATGTATGCGAAAAATATTTCTGCCCAGCAGCGTCTGACGCATACCTTGCCCAATTTTTTTGATCCCCGCCTTGCCGCTGACAAACCGGATACTGAAAATCTCACCGGTTTACGGTTTGTTATGACGGATGATTTTCCGCCGTTCTCCTATCGCGATGGCAAGGAATTGATCTCCGGCTATCATGTCGATATGGCGCGGAAAATTTGTGAGATCCTCGAGCAAGCCTGCACTTTAAAACTCGTGGTCTGGGATGATATTCCTGCCATGTTGATCCAAAAAAGAGCCGATATCTCTTTGGCCGGGTTGAAAAGATCTTCCGAGCTGCGCGATACGCTTGATTTTTCCCATGTCTATATGCGCATTCCGGGCCGGTTTGTGGCGCGTCGTGACAAGGTGGATTCGCTCTATCCTGAAACCGGGTTTGCAGCGACGCGCATTGGGACTGTGGGCAATAGCGCACATGCAGCTTTTATCAAAAACCACCTGCCCGACAGTCTTGCCGTGGAATTTGCCAAACCGCGGTTGATGCGCGAGGCACTTGTTGATGGCAAAATCGACGCTATCTTTGGCAGCGCCTTAAACCTGTCTTTTTGGCTGAATGAAGAGCCAGGGATAGGATGTTGCCAGTTTGTTGGCGGGCCATATCTTGAAAGCCGATATTTTGGGCACGGCCTTTCGGCCGCGATATCCAAAGACCGGCAGGATATTCTGCAGGCCGTGAATTATGCGTTGCTACGCATGCATCAAACAGGTGCACTTACGGAGCTTTATCTTCGCTATTTTCCGATTGGCCTGTTTTGACGCTGACCTTTGCCTTGCGAAAAAACGGAAAGCCAAGGCTCCAGCCCAGGCGACTTGGCCCGGCGTGTTGATATTCTTTCAATCCGATTGTCAGGCCAAGCTGTCCGTTTTGCGGGGTTTCGGTATAGGTTCCGAAAATTCGATCCCAAATGGAGAGGCTGTTGCCATAATTAGAATCGGTCTCCCGGG
This sequence comes from Cohaesibacteraceae bacterium, assembly GCA_016764535.1. Classification (GTDB taxonomy): domain Bacteria; phylum Pseudomonadota; class Alphaproteobacteria; order Rhizobiales; family Cohaesibacteraceae; genus JAESRR01. The sequence continues at coordinate 6,904 of JAESRR010000079.1, forward strand.
GCACAATCGTATGATGGATGCGATGCATGTCCGGCGTAACGATGAATATGCGCAGGAACCTGTCCAGCCAGCCAGGCAATTTTACGTTGGCGTGATTGAATAATGATGCACCGTTGAGGATGATCTCATATATCAAAACAGCAAGAACCGGCGCTCCCAACACCATTATAACCGCTATCTTGTAGCCATAGGACAAAAGGATTTCCCCGGGATGAAAGCGCAGCCCCGTTGTCACATCAACATCCAGATCAGCGTGGTGGACCCGGTGTAGCCGCCAGAACCAGGGTATTTTATGGGACATCAGGTGCTGGAACCAGATCGCAAAATCCAGCACAACAAATGCAAGGAAGATCTCCAGCCAGTCTGGAACGTCGATAAAAGTCAGCAGTCCGGATAAATTTTCACTTGACCAGATTGCCGCCCAAATTGTAGTAACCGGGACAAGTATCTGAATAACCAATGCGTTTATCACCACGAATCCGAGATTGGTGCTCCAGCGTTTTGGCAGGCTGGCAACTCTGTCCCTGCGGGGCAACAGTGCTTCCAGAAGAGCCATCGTGGTAAATATCAGGATAAAACTAAGTAGACGCCACTGGCTTTGTGTTAGCTCAATCATATCCATCTTCTCTTCCTAATTCGGAATTTGCAGTTTAGGTTGGCAATTCAGCTTTTGAAAGCCCGGCATTGGTGCTATGAGCGCGCCTATGATGGAAAACAATGTGACTGATAGATTTATCTGGAACCATGCGGCCAATCCGCACGGCGTTTTATTATTGACCCATGGCGCGGGCTTGCTGATGGACGCCCCTTTTATGGAGCGCGTTACCAAAGCGCTTGTCGAAGTGGGGATAACGGTTGCAAGATTTGAATTTGCCTATATGGCAAAGCGTCGTAGAACCGGCAAAAAAGCCCCCCCGCCACGGGCAGATAAACTTTGTGTTGAGTTTTTGCATGTGATTGAAGCACTGGCCGAACATGATGAGTTGCCGCGAAACATTCCATTGTTAATTGGCGGCAAGTCGATGGGTGGCAGGATTGCGGCCATGGTGGCCAGCAATGAATTGCTCGATATCGCAGTGCGGGGTATTGTTTGCCTTGGATATCCGTTTCATCCGCAGGGGAAATCGGAACCCGAATTCTGGCGTCTTGAAACATTGCAACAATCGATTTTGCCGGTTTTGATCTGCCAGGGCGAGCGGGATGCTTTTGGCTGGTGGGATGAAATTGATCCAATTGAGTTACCTGAACAGGTGCAAATCAAATGGATTACAGACGGTAGCCATGATCTGGGTCCGACCGGAAAGTCTCCAGCTACGATGAAAAGCAACGTAGCCGATGCAGCGAACCATGTTGAGGTATTTGCGAGAACTCTCGCCTGATACGCTGCATCAGACATTGATCCGGGAGTTCAGAGAGTCTCCCGGTCAATATGTTCGGCTAAAGCAGGTATTGCCAGCTGGACGCATGATAGCGAAAAGCTTCACCTTCACGCTCGACATGCCCGGCGCCGGGGAAATCCAGATGCATGCCAAGGACCGGGGTACGGTCACTGGCGACCTGATCGAGGATTTTCATGCGGGTTTTCCGCGCCATATCCCCGTCAATGTCAAACACCAGGGTCCATTCGGGGTTTGCAAATTGCAGCGCCGTTGCATGGATGATATCACCCCAGATCAACACTTCCTGATTGCCTGACTGAATAGCCAATCCGCTATGTCCAGGTGTATGGCCAGGTAATGCCATGCTTGTAATTCCCGGTGCTATGTCAAAGCCATCACCAATCAATGTTTTGTTGTTTGCATAGGGCATTACGGAGCTGCGGGCGATATGGAAGAATTTTTTCACAGGCTCGGGAACCTGTGACAGGATGCCGTCATCATGCCAGAAGTTCCAATCTGTCTCATGAGTGATTAATTCAGCGTTGGGAAACACTGCTTTGCCTTCCTTGTCAATCAGACCACCAATATGATCGGCATGGAGATGGGTGATATAAACAATATCGACATCCTGTGCCCTGTATCCAGCAAGTTCCATATTGCTTTTGAGATGCCCCAGATCCGGCCCAAAATGATCGGCGGTTCCCGCATCAACGACGATCAGCCTATCGCCTGTGTTGATGATATACCCATTTACCGGAATGGGCATTGTGCCATCGGGAAACGGGTTTTTGCGGAAATTTTTGTCAAAAGCGCTTTGCGCACGCTCCTGGTCATATCCATTAATGACGGCGGAATGTAATCCCATATGCCCGTCAAGCAGGGCTGTAATTTCGATATCACCCACCTTTAACCGGTAGATGCCTGGTGTCTGTTTGTCTGCTTTTGGAGCAGCAGCAAACCCTGTTT
>JAESRR010000282.1 GCA_016764535.1 Cohaesibacteraceae bacterium
ACCGCACCACTATCCGGTTCAAGCCGGACGAGTATGCGTTGTTGTTGGCAAAAGCGGGTAATAAACCACTCAGTGTTTTCCTGCGTGAACTTGCTCTGGATAAAGCAGCCGAGCTTCGATTTGCATCAAAACCCACGCCCATCAAGGATCACAAATCCCTCTCTCAAATCCTTGCTATTTTAGGACAATGCGATCTTGTTCTTGCTTTCAAATATGCGGACCTGCAAATCCAAAACGGTATCGAACCCGCTGAAGCCGAAACAAAGCAGCTTTTGCTTGATTGCAAAGAGCTCCTGATAAAGATCCATCGTTTGTTGATGTGCTCTTTGGGAGTATCGGAGCGATGATACTTAAGGGCGCACAAAGAGGATCGGCAGGACAACTAGCTAGGCATTTGCTTAACGAGCAAGATAACGATTTTGTTGAAGTGCATGAAGTCAGTGGTTTTCTGAGTGATGATGTGACGGGTGCTTTTAAAGAAATTCAGGCCATCGCCAAAGGCACAAAATGCACACAACCGTTCTTTACCATTTCTATAAATCCACCTGCTGGAGCAAAAGTAACAGTAGATATGTTCGAAGATGCAGCAGATCGGATTGCAAAAGCCAACGGGCTTGATGGTCAGCCCCGGGTCATCGTTTTTCACGAGAAGAACAGTCGCCGTCAYGCKCATKTKGTMWKRTCTCGWATTRATSCYAAGACCATGACAGCGGTGAATTTACCTCACTTCAAAAATAAACTTCAGTACATAAGCCGTGATTTGTATTTCACCCATCAATGGAAGCTCCCGGCAGGGTTACGAGATAGAACCCTCAAATCTCCTACAAATGTCACCTTGGCAGAATGGCAAGCAGCAAAAAGACGCGGCAAGAATGCAATTGATCAAAAGAAACTGATCCAGCAATGCTGGGCATCCAGTGACAGCAAAACGGATTTTGAAGCGGCGCTTCAGGATCATGGWTATATTCTCGCCAAAGGAGATCGCCGCAASAGCCATGTGATTGTCTGCCATGACGGAGAAGTATTGGCCGTTTCAAGAGCAACCAGCCTCAMAGCCAAAGTCGTGAGGCAACGACTTGGAGACGCCGGGCACCTACAAAGTGTCGAAGTTGCGATGACACAACATGCGAATAATATTCGCCGTCAGTTCCTCCGCATGGCGGGAGAAATGCGCAACGAATATTCTCCCAAGCGTGCAGATCTAAACGAACAGCGCAAAATTCTCATTCAAAATCACCGCAAAGAACGCACCGCTCTGGACAAAGGGCAAGCATCGCGTTGGTCAAAAGAAAGTAGACAACGTGCGGCGCGATTCAAAACCGGGTTGTCCGGTTTTTGGCAAAGTCTTTCAGGGCAAAGGCGCAAGATCACAGTCCAGAATTCAAAAGAAACATACCAAGCCATTCACCGCGACAACACTCAGCGCCAGCGATTGATCGACGCCCAACTCAAAGAGCGAAATGTAATTGATCTTCAAAGAACCAGCTTTCGTCAGCAGGCTATTGGACTTATTCAAGACATGCGCTYAKASMSSSATMSCTKWWCCRSMRMKTYRWYASSRCCAAWSMMRMWWYSWWCMGMRYKWCGTGCAACTCGGACCAAAACATATCAAAACCAAGCGGTTGAGTTCGATCCCGAGCCTTAAAACTACAACCTCGGTAAGAGTGCGAAGATACGCGGACTTGGTATTCTGTCTGCGCGTCGTACAATTAACCTGTGTGATCAAATATGAAAGCGCCGCTTGTCAGCGACGCCTCTGTTAAATTAACCATCCAAAATCAAAATGGAAATCCATGCCAATTTTGTTCAGTGCGATTTGATTTTACCATTTCAAATCCCTTTCTTGATCAGCACCGCCATGCTTGCAGAGAAGACCAGTAGTGCCACGCCGATCCATTCTCCGGGCAGCGGCAAGCCGAGTATCACAGCTTGAGTTGCCAAGGCTCCAACAGGTTCGAGTGTAGCGGCACCGGCTTTTTGGGGGCCTGACATGAGATCGGCAAAGTAACCGAGCATAAGCCAGCCGGGAACTGTCATGAGCGCTGAGACAAACATACCAAACACAAAATCGGTATTTTCCAGAGCATTCAGATCAGCGGGATTATTGATGGCCACACAAATTATCATCAGCAATCCCCCAAGAAAGAAAGCAGAACCCAGTGCAATGCCACGATCAACATTCTTTGGCATCAGTGTATTCTTGAAGAACATGATGCCTTGCGCAGTTCCACCAATCGCCGCCAGCACCACACCAAAGATATTGATGGCTTGATGCTGATTGCTGTAAAATGCCAGAAGTGCTGTTCCAGCAAATGCCGAGACAGCCGCGACCCAAGCCACAAATTTGCCCGGATGATGACCAATGAACACGATACCAATGAATGCGAACATCACAGCCATCGCCAAACGATCATCAAGAAGATAAAGCGCAATTGTCAAAGTGCCATTTACGCCGATGACAGCCATTCCGAGGAAGATGAACCAGTCTTTTTGATCCTCTTTGCCGAACTGATCATCAAATGGTTTTCCAAACCCGGTGATGCAACCAACAGCAAGCGCTATCACACCTACAAAAGCAAGACGCAGACCTGATACCAAAAACGGGGATGGATTGTCCTTGCCAAACAACTCAAACGGCAGACCAGCCATCCCCATAATCATCAACGTAGCTGCGAACATTATAACCAAAAAATTGGTGAAGGACATTGTGCCAGTTCCTTTTACGAGAGAGAGAATTGCGCAAAAGCGCTGGCTCAAACTCGCTGGAACCGTTGTTTGGAGTGGGCTGTAGACAAGCGAAACCCGGGCAGGTTTTGGGCGGAATTCAAACCTGCAGTGCTGCCTGTTGTTAATACTTGCCGTGAGACAATCAGATTTATTGGGGGGGTTCGTTATTCGGTATGGAATCTGAGAATCAGCATTTTTTACGACTGTGAAACCGYTCAACCGCCTGTTTTGCGATTGTTARTTCAAGCTTGTCGTCGGTGTAATCCATGCCATCGGCTTCGTCTTTTTGAATGACRTGGTTGAGAACCCGRCYAAAGGCATCATTGATGGGKAGGTCTTCTTCAATGGTACATTTGAGYACCAGATTKAGCAGCCAGTCCTTGTCGGGTCCRAATTCATATTCCAGAGCCCGRTCATACCAGCGCCAGACAAGACGRTAGGTTTCTATGCGGCGCGTTTGACCATCCGGGAAGTCGAYGTTCCGAACATCATTCCGAAACATCTCATCCTGTTCCCGTGYGATCAAATACTCATACATGACAACAGTTTACCAGATTGTGGAATCCCATTGCAAACTTGRGYYAACGACTTTGTTCAAAGTCGCGCTCYATCTTCTGTTGAGCYCCATCAAGGCGSKTTTCCAAATGGTTGATACGATGTTCCCGCATGCGCATATGCCTGCGTTTAGGRTCTTGTGCGTCATCCATCCAWGACGGTTTGGGGTGATTGAGCTCAGGGGTTTCAGGATCGCTCTTCCTGTCAGCCTTCCAACGATCCAGCTCCGTTCGCGTGACAATGTCATGATCGTTTCTTGCCATGGTTCACTCCCGTTCATGAGACTGATCACGTGTCTGATCGGATTTAACAGGCAGGCCACGTTGTTCACGATGGTCCTGTAAATAATTGTAGGGCGACTTGCCTGTCWCACTCTGGAATTCATCGGATATGATTGCTTTCACCTCRTCACAGGAATGRCCKGTTTCTTCCGACAGGCGTTCCGCATAWAGGTTCATGTTYTTGCGATAATAACCCTTGTCATCAATCARCTCYYTGAGGCTGKYGGCGTGTTCCCGGGCMCGYTCTGAATGTTKCTCATTCCACGGCACCGGATCAGGTTTTGCGACCACCGGACCATCATCAGTCTGATAGACGACAGCTTTATCCAGATTRTCCGGTAGTTCTGCATTCTTGAAGTAKGCGTTCAGCGGAGTGCCCTGTTGCTCTCGTGAAACAGCTGCGGTTCCATCCCGGGTCTGAATGAGGCGATGGGTTTTGGGATCAATGCTATCTGACATTTAAATCTCCTGTGATGTTGCGGTTTATGATTTGCGAAAYACGATGAGCGGACARTCAGGGCCACCAAGCGTGAAYGGYTSMAGACCGATATAYCGACAATTGAATTTTTGRCCCGGTCTGGAATARCTTCCAGTAAAKCKRTATTCCCAGCGCAGRTGGGGGGAACCAAGGACAAGRGCGGTCGCTATCAGGGCGCAAATYGYAATCGTGATCGACATTGGAAAGCGCGAGATGAGATATTCGGCGATATARGGCCAACGACGAATGCGGTATAATTCGAACCTGCCTCTRCGCGTTACCTTGCTCCGTTTRCCGTCTATGATGACTTCAACGGGCCTCAGATGCCGTTTGCCWCCATACATGCTGTTGGGAGCTATTTCCTTGCGCCATGGTGCGATAGCGAAGATCTGCACCTTGCGGGCAAGGATCGGTTTGAAATTGGCGTAGATGATGATCTGCAAATCCTTGCGCAGACGTCTTATCTCATCACTGGTTTGAAGTGCCCGATTGGTTCGATTGACACTTTCTTTGACACCTTCATCTGTRAAMGCATAACTGGCGGCATTTGCGGTGTAGTCACCCATATATTTGCTGAGGAATTCAAGYGTTGTTTGRGAGCGTATTCCTCCCAGAAATTGCTTGATATCTGTCTCTGACARGATSGTYGCATAGGCATGTTTGCCATATACGCGGATGAAATCTTCCAGATCCTGTGATGCCGCTACATATTTCACACCATAGGATCGCAGAAGCGTCAGAACAGTCGGCAGGGAATGTAACGGGCTGTTACAGCACTCATCATGATAGATTGTGACWGGMACATTGTTATTGGCGCGGACCAGCTGATCTGTTGCCAGCCARAGCATTAACCCGGCCCATTTRCCAAGCACATCYTTATTGGCAAAATCCACKGTCAAATAGAGCGTGATTTTCTSCTTCTTGAGRTCGGCAAACGAAATTGTGGWTTTGGASGTGATCCCTGCAAGATAATTACCCGGACCAAAYGCTTCCAGCGCCTGCATTGCGCCAATGCGAAACTGCTCAAAAGTTTTGGCAGCACCATCTTCACCAAAAGCCATGCGGTGAAGATCTTCTGCCATCTGACCAATCTCGCCATTGAGCAGGGTGCTTTGCCCTGCCTGCATCAATAATTCATTGAGGAAGGTCTCATTGGTCAGGGCACGATAAACCGTGGTTAGGTTACGATGCTCTGGCGGRCAAATTGMYGTRACCGCYGTTACCAGTGTCACTATCAGAATGCGCGTCCCGTCCCGGAAGAACCGATTGGCACCTTCTTCCGCTGGTTCAGGATAGAGTTGAAGCGCCAGCCCGCGCGCGAGTGTTAAAGCAGCTGGCGAATTTTGCTCCAGAAACCCATGAATGTGATCAAGCGGATTGAGATAATCGGTTTGATCGGAGGTTGGATCAAGTATCACAATACGATGGCCGAATTTTTTACGGCGCATCTCTGCTGTGGTTTCAAGAAACTCGCGCTTGATATCAACGATGATGCAGCTATCAGAGTTGCTGGCAAACATGTTCATAAATACAGCAGAACTCTTGGCCGATCCCGCAGGCCCAATAATCAGCGTATGGGTTTCGGTGTAAAGCCACAGTACTGTCTTACCMAGAACACCAGCAAAATAGTCACCGTCTCCGCGCTTGTGGAGACCCGCACRGCGGGCCTCCTTCTCTGTAAGAAACCCGGCAGATCCATGTGTTGTGTCCTCACCAATAGCTCTAAGATATCGCTTGAAATCCTGCAAATAACTCCAAAGAATCGAGAAGGCACGAACWCCGTGGAATGCTGCRATCAAACACATTCCGATAATTACRAGGCGTTGCCAGTCCGRATCATAGGGGTTCGGCCAGAAGAYGTRRGCACCGTAAGCAAAGCCGGAACAGAGGATCGTGGACCCAAGCAGGCTTGCCTGATTTTGTTGTATCGGGTTTTGCATGGTTGCTCTCCCTTACTTGCTGTCAGCACGACCATTACGCAAACGAATGACATCCACGGACGCCGCTCCGGCATCCGTAAAATAGTCGATCCAGAAGCTGCGCAATTCGTCTTCGCTRCAATATTGGATGGGTTTYGTCTCATAACCTCCACGGATCAGCATGTAGATTGTTACGCGAACACCGCTTAARGAGGCCGGTTTGATACGGTTGTAGTAGGGCGTTGTTTTGAACTTCGTGAAGCTTGGCAAATGCCCTTTRGTGAAACAGAATTGCGCTTCCTGCGTTACCTGGATCAAATCTGAAACCAGAATAAGCCGACGGTTTTCAAYATCAGGGGAGAAACTGGCCAAACGGGCTACACTCTGAACTTGCTCCAGTATYGGGCTTTCCCGKCTTTGACGGCGATCTGTGTCCGGGTTGGTATCAAAGACTTTCGCAATTTCGGGTTCRTAAACCTTGTCATTGAATTTGCGGGATTGCCGTTGCAAATATGAAGAGGTAACAGATGCTGCACCAACGGCTTCCAGTTGAACGGATGTACGGGCTGACTTGCAAAAGGACAACACAGGCTTTGGTACCGAACCGATGCTGCGTTCTGCGGTGGTGATCACAGAAAGCCGCTCATTAAACGCAAGCCCTGAATTAAACAATTGCCGAAATGCCTGTAGTAAATCCCGGTTCTGTGATTGATCAAAACGGGGATCTGAGGAATCCACTATTGCAACAGTATGAGCGGAAGCGGATGCATTGATATAACATCCATCGGTATCAGGTTTAATATAACCCGCATCCTGCCATGTGATGTAACCAACGCCACCCAATACAAGTGCCAGTGTCGATCCGGACAGAAACAATTTTGTGAATGGATTTGTGGATCTGCGAGACCGGTTCCTGCGGGCAGAACGACGACGTGTGTTGCGAGATTTTCTTGCCATGATAGATTTCCTTGTACCTAGCCAAGTGTTGTTTTGAATGCTGCGGAAATGGTCTCCACCGCCGAWTTTCGGGCYTGCGCCAAAAGCACACGGGCGTGCTTGTTTGCCTGCGGAAAGTCCGAGGCWAAACGACTGATTTTGATGGAGGGTTTGGGAATTTGGGTTGTCAGCTTATCAGCGTCAATCCCGGGTGTGTTGTGTCCGACAGGTTTGGAYCCGGTAACCATGTGATGCAGGCTGACTTGTTCGGCCTTAAAAGCCTCATAGTCGTTGCCGAGCTGAGCAATGGTTGAGACAAGATGCTCGCGGTTGTGYTGGAAGTCATGCAGACCATCAATCARATCYTGTCTGCGTTCATCAATATCAACGGCAATGTCATCAATATCGTCCAGAGCATCTTCRTAAAGATCYTCAATRTTTGCCAGTGCATCRTCACGGACCTGTTCGGCGGCCAAATGCACTTTGACGACAGCTTTGGCCGCATCAGCCAAACCCGGRTAGGGATCRGAGAATACATAAAGGCCTTTTCTCCACGACAGCACAGAGAAGCTGAGACCAATGCCCCARAGCATCAGGGAATTGAAGTCCGAAGCGGCGTTGGAAAGGCTTTCAAATGTRAARGATAGATGTTCTGTGTCGCCAGTTGCTCGTACAATCCCCGAMGCWATCAAAAGGGTACCGATGGCTCCGGCGGTTAAAACAGCACCAACCCGACCCGACCAGCGTTTGACGCTCAGAATTGTTTCCGGTTCACGGCATTTCGCGCCATAATTCCAGTATCGTCCAAACGCAAATCCACCAAGACCGGCGGACAGCACAACATTGACGCTGGAAATGGTCAGACCCAGTATTGCAGCCTCACCGATACCCGAGACAAACCCGCCCCCGAAGAAGAAACCGGAGGTTGCCACCCCCTCGACTACGGCCATTGTCACAAGGACAGGGATACCATCATATGGATCGGGATTGGTCGGTTGACGATCAATGTTGTGATTGACCTGAAACGCCACCTGAAAGCGTTTGGTGGCAAGCTTTTGATCTTGCAGTACCGAGAGCCGTGAGGCGGCAGCATCTCCGTTACCTGTGATGTCGGCGCAAACTGCATCTGCAATACTATCCGGCAGTATAATAGCCGTGCTTGTTTCGGCTTGTAGATCCTGCGCACTGGATCGCAATTCAACGATATCAGTACCAATGGTTTCAAGGCGGTGTTGTTTCCAGCTCTCAAGCTTTCCACGAATGCCGCCCCCTAATACGGCATCGGTTGTGATACCAATAAGCGGGTTTTTGGACATATCGGCTTTCCTTTAGATGAACCGGCGCATTGTTGGCGCTGGGTGCAGGAAAGCCTTTGGGACCGGGCTGAACGGGAGAAATCCGGGCGGTCTTTGGTTCGGATGCAATAATCACGATAATAATCGACGTCGTAATTCAAAGCCCGGATCACAATTGACCGAGCTTGATCAGACCGGATTTTGCAATCAACCGATCATAAATGGTATAATGGAGACATATTTTAAGGTATTGTGATAATTACGAAAAATCTTTTGTATATGGACTATTTTGTTGAATTTAATCTAATCGCTGACAAACAGCGCGAACGCACCCGTCAACTGGACAGGGACGACCTTGCCAATGAGCAATGCGGGAATGATGTTGGTCGCATGGATCGATTTCTGAGCAGGGAAGCACGAGACGCAATTCATCTACGTAAAACCGGACAGAACCGCTCATCAAGTACGATCTCGGCGTTGCAATGGTTACTTCTCAACAGTCCCGCATATGCGACGCTCTATCATTCCACGTATGAAGAGACCCGCAAGGCACAAGTCAAACTCCTTGGGCGACCAATAAGAATTTTTTCGTCCTTGCGGGCGATAGTTACAGGGCCGCTGAACATTTCCCGGATGTCCTTCATTTGCTTGTGCAGGTTGCGGGCTTCCTGTGTTTCCATCAGGTGCGCATCAATTTCGTGGTAGTCGGTTACGCCGCGTACTTCCTGCGTGAAGCTATAGCCGCCTTCTTCGGTGATATCACCAACCCAGCCGCTTTCGTCTTCGCTTGGGGCTAAATCGTTCAACCGTTTTGCCACTTGATGGGCGATCGTTTCGCATTTTGCACTATCGTCACACAGCTCAACATCCAGCCCGCCCAAAAGAGCTACAGTTTCCACAAGGGCATGGTTATAGCGCTGCGGGATGCCGGAAATCAGGGCTTTGACCGCACGC
>JAESRR010000080.1 GCA_016764535.1 Cohaesibacteraceae bacterium
GCTTTCGCCTTTGCTTGCAACAGCCACAATCAAAAAGCTGTAGCCCACCATTGCTCCATTACCTATATTGCTCCGGCATTTGAAACTGACAGCCTTACCGCCAGCGCAAGTGAAATTTCCCGAAGCGGTCGCTCGGGAATTTATGACATCACAATTACAAATCAGTCCAATGAAATAATTGCGCATTTTCGCGGACATTCAAGAACAATCAAGGGCGTTCACATCGCCGTTGCAGACTGACATCCGGCTTTTGCAAGTCCGATATTTGGAGGAACATCATGATTGATTTATCGCCCAAAGCGAGTGATCTGGAGCCTATCGAAACCGCGAGCCGGGATGAAATTTCGTCATTACAGTTAAAACGTATGAAGTGGTCCGTCGAACATGCATACATGAATGTCCCATTTTACCAGAAAAATTTTGATGATGCCGGTGTACATCCTGATGATCTAAAGACACTTGCTGATCTGGCCAAATTTCCTTTCACCGTAAAAAAAGACCTAAGAGAAAATTATCCGTTTGGAATGTTCGCGGTACCGCGGGAGAATATCAGCCGCATACATGCGTCATCCGGAACAACCGGGCAGCCAACAGTCGTCGGATACACAAAAAACGATATAAAAACCTGGTCCAGGCTCGTAGCACGTTCAATCAGGGCTTCAGGTGGTCGTGCAGGAGACAAAATCCATATTGCCTATGGATATGGACTGTTTACAGGCGGTCTGGGTGCCCATTATGGCGCAGAAGAACTGGGTTGTACTGTTATTCCCGTTTCGGGAGGCATGACGGACCGGCAGGTACGCTTGATCGAGGACTTCACTCCAGACATCATTATGGTTACCCCGTCTTACATGTTGTCGATCCTTGATGGTTATAAAAAAACAGGTCTGGATCCCCGCGCAAGTTCGTTAAAAGTAGGCATATTTGGTGCAGAACCATGGACAAACTCCATGCGAGAAGAGATCGAACAGGCTTTTGATATGCATGCGGTTGATATTTATGGGTTGTCTGAAGTCATGGGCCCGGGTGTTGCAAATGAATGCGTGGAAACCAAAGACGGGCTGCATATCTGGGAAGATCATTTTTATCCTGAAATTATCGACCCGAAAACCGGAGATCCAGTAGCTGATGGCGAGCAAGGAGAACTTGTTTTTACAACACTCACCAAGGAAGGGCTGCCAATCATTCGCTATCGTACACGTGATTTAACCAGACTGCTTCCCGGGACCGCCCGGTCGATGCGCCGTATGGAAAAAATCACCGGGCGTACAGATGACATGATGATTATCCGGGGAGTAAACGTATTTCCTACGCAGATTGAAGAGCAGCTTTTGCGGTGTGGTGGCCTTGCCCCACATTATCAAATCGAAATCCGCCGTGAAGGACGCATGGACACTTTACTGATCAAAGTCGAAGCCAATCATGACGCATCCAGCACCGATGCCCGCCTTGCAAGCGCCCGCGAACTTGAAAAACATATTAAAGACAATGTAGGCATCTCGGCCAGAGTAGATACAGGCGAGCCAAATTCGGTAGAACGTTCGCAGGGCAAAGCCAAACGCGTTGTAGATCTCAGACCAGCAGAATAATCAGGAAAATGGAATGGCCCGCACCAGAGCCGCAGATTACGATGACAAACGCAGATCGATACTTGATCGGTCGGCAACGGCTTTTGCCTGCGAAGGTTATGACAAGACATCCATGGCACAAATCGCCAAAATATGCGGATTTTCAAAAGGGCTCCTGTATCACTATTACGAAAACAAGGAAGCGTTGCTGACCGACATATTGCGTACGCATCTGGATGAACTCCTGGTTTGTGTAGGTAAAGCTGTAGAAACAAAACGCCCGCCGGTCGAGCAATTGCGCGTACTCTGTACAGAGCTTTTATATGCATATGAACACGCCGATGCAGAACACAAATTGCAACTCAACGAGCTGGGGTTTTTGCCTCCGGAAAAACAAACGAATTTAAAATCTCTGGAACGGCAGCTTGTCGATATTTTTGCCCACGCTATTGTCGAAGCAAATCCGGCTCTCAAAACAACGCCCAAACTCGTTAAACCACTTACAATGAGCCAGTTCGGCATGCTGAACTGGTCACATCTTTGGTTTCGACCCGATGGTGACATGGATCGGGCCGGGTACGCCAATGTTGTGACAACACTTATCGTGAACGGATCGGCACCACTGGTCATTCCTTCGACAAGTTAATGTTGAGTGCGAGAACAACGACAGTACCAGCGGGTGAAATTTCCATTCTGATTACATTTCATCGAAATCTACTGTGACCTTTTGGCTTTTTGGTCTTGATTGGCAGGTCAATACAAATCCAGCTTCAACTTCCCATTGCTCAAGGGAATAATTAATAGCCATATCGACCTCACCTGAAGTTACTTTTGCACGACAGGTACAACACATCCCGCCTTTGCATGAATATGGAACTTCCAGTTTCATACGAATGGCAAGATCAATAATGGTTTCTCCAGGCTGCAGTTCCCCGGTATATCTCGCACCATCCGTCAGTATTGTAACTGTTGAAACGTGATCGACGGCCTTGATGTCTTTTGCGACATGAGCGCCGTGTGGGTTGCTCCCATCTGCCGGTGTAAAATATTCCGTATGCACAATTGTATCCGCCACACCCAGATCACTTAATACCTTTCGGGCAGTTTCTATCATTTCTCCAGGGCCGCAAAGAAAGAAATGATCAATCGTTACCGCCGGAAGAACATGGGTCAGGAAACTACGAATTTTACTATCTGAAAATCGCCCATTGAGTATTTCAAGTTCCTGCTCTTCGCGGGTATAGACATAAAACACAGAGAACCGTCCCATATACATGTCTTTAAGTGCATCAAGCTCGTCCTTGAATATTGTAGATTGGGAAGATTTGTTGCCATAGAATAGAAAGAACTTGCTGTTTGTGGCTCTCGACAGAACTTCCCGGATCATTGATATAACAGGCGTAATACCTGATCCTGCTACAAAGGCGGCATATACAATCGAATTTTCAGCTTTCTCAGGTAAAACAAATCGTCCGGAGGGTGGCATGACTTCAAGACTATCTCCGGAATTTAGACTATTCATCGCAAAATTGGAGAATCGTCCACCGTCAACACTTTTGATCGCTACCGATATGGTCTCTTGTTTTGGAGCAGAACAGATCGAATAGGACCTTCTGACATTCTCGCCATCAATCGGGGCATTTAGTGTCAAATATTGTCCGGGTACAAATTGATATTCATTCGCAAGTTCATCAGGTATTGAAAATGTCAGTGAAACAGCTTCCGATGTCTCGGATGTAATCGACTGAATGGTAAGATTGTGGAACCCTGGGGTCATTGATTTTGCCTGATCGTTTTGGGAGCAATCGCCCTAGATACATTTAAAATATTCAAAAGGTTCAAGACATTTGTTGCATTTGTACAAAGCCTTGCATGCGGTTGATCCAAATTCCGACGACAAAACAGTATCATCGGATTTGCATTGCGGACATGAGACTTCATCTTCACCAAACAACGCCCGGCGCGATGACTTGCCAACGGGTGGCGCAATACCGTAAGCCAGCAGTTTTTTTCTTGCAGTATTGGTCAACCAGTCTGTTGTCCAGGCCGGAGACAAAACTGTTTTTACAACAATTTTGTCAAAGCCCGCTTTTACAAGCGACAACTCAATATCGACCACAAACATACTCATTGCCGGACATCCGGTGTAAGTCGGCGTAATTGTTACTTCCACCGTGCCATCAGTTAGCAGATCGATGTTACGCAACACCCCGAGATCTTCGATGGTTAACGCAGGAACTTCAGGATCCAACACTTCGGCTACAGCGTTCCAGGCGCGCTGTTGAGAAGACACAGGTTGATCACGTGAAATTTCGCCCATTACATCACCTACCAGGTTTCACCAGGATACGAACGCTGAAGATATTGCATGGGACTCAATAAATGCCCCAAATGCTCAGTGTGTTCTCCGGAGCGACCACCTATTTGCATCCAGCAATCATCCGGCCTTGAAATCGTCGCTCTTGCCAACACAGCATTGATCGTTTCATTCCATTCCGAACGCAGTGTTTCCGGATCAATTGCAAGCCCGCGTTTTACAAGTCCGGCTGTGATTTCATCCACATCAAACAACTCGCCAGTATACATCCACAGACCGTCAACTGCCGCTTCAATCCTGCTGTGACTTTCGGGTGTCCCGTCACCAAGGCGAATAAACCACTCCGAGGAATGCCTTAGATGATAAGCAACTTCTTTCTCCGCCTTTGCAGCAAGCCCCGACAATATTACATCACCGGACGATTTTAACGCCGTCCAGAACGGCAACATGAATGCCGAGAAAAATAACTGGCGCGTGATCGTAACTGCGAAATCAGCATTGGGTTGTTCCACCAACAGACAATTGGTGTATTGGCGCTCGACCCGAAAAAAGCAAATATCGTCTTCTGTCCTGCCTTTTCCTTCAAGTCTGGCGGCATGGGAATACAATATCCGTGCCTGTCCTATCAAATCGAGCGCAATGTTGGACAGTGCGACATCTTCTTCAATATGTGAGGCATGCCCACACCACTCGGACAATCTTTGACTGAGAATAATTGCGTCATCTGCCAGACGAACCACATAGGTGTAAAGAACGTTATCTGTCATTACTTTGCAGCCTTACATATTGCCTACGTCTTCGGGCAGTTCATAAAATGTCGGATGGCGATAGATTTTGTCTGCCGCCGGGTCAAACATCATGCCGCCGTCACCTGGGTCACTTGCATGAATGTCACTCGAACGCACAACCCAAAGTGAGTTACCTTCCTCACGCCTGGTGTAGATATCTCTCGCAGCCTGCATCGCCATCTCGGCGTCGGCAGCGTGAATAGACCCTGCGTGCCGATGTGCATTTCCATTGCGCGCCCGAATAAAGACTTCCCAGATAGGGGTGATATTTTCAGTCATTTTCGTATCTCGATCCGTCAATTCAGGCTGCTGATTGCGCCATCCGTGATTTCTGTTTTTCCGCGTAGACAAGTGCAGCTTCGCGAACCCAGGCACCATTTTCATGGGCTGAAATTCGGTCCTTCAAACGTTGTTTGTTACAAACTCCATGACCGGCAATCACTCTTTTAAATTCTGCCCAGTCTGGCTCGCCATATTTCCAGTTCCCCGAAACCTCATCGAAAACCAAATCTGGATCCGGTAAAGTCACGCCGAGTATTTTGGCCTGAGGAACTGTAGCGTCGACAAATTTTTGACGCAGATCATCGTTGGTAAATCGCTTGATCTTCCATCTCATACTATTGCTGGAATGTTCTGAAACACCATCAGATGGTCCAAACATCATCAGGGATGGCCACCACATGCGATTGACGGCATCCTGAACCATTTCTTTTAAATCTTCAGATCCCTTCATCATCTGCAACAAAAGCTCATACCCCTGTCGCTGATGAAAACTCTCTTCCTTGCAAACGCGAATCATTGCTCGCGCATATGGACCGTAAGAACAACGACAGAGAGGAATTTGGTTCATTATTGCCGCACCATCAACAAGCCAGCCGACCACACCGACATCAGCCCAATTGAGGGTTGGGTAGTTGAAAATTGATGAATACTTGGCTTTCCCTGACAGAAGTTGATCCACCAGATGTTCCCGGGTTACTCCAAGGGTTTCGGCTGCACAATATAGATACAATCCATGCCCACCCTCATCCTGTATCTTGGCCAACAGGGCTGCCTTGCGCTTCAGGCTGGGAGCACGTGTGACCCAGTTACCTTCCGGCAGCATTCCCACAATTTCAGAATGCGCGTGTTGAGAGATTTGCCTGATCAAAGTTTTCCGATAGGCCGCAGGCATCCAGTCATTTGGTTCGATCTTTTCCTCGCGATCGATACGTGCCTGAAAAGCTGTCATTTTTTGTTCGTCATCAATCGTCGAAACAACAGTTTCACTATTAAGTGCCTGGGTGTACATAACCAGTCCTCTTGTTTCTGAATGTGCTCTGTTCTGGCTTATCAATATGTCACAACAATAAACAATTTCAATCCATTTTTGTAACATATTTATCCAAGCAGTAATTTTCTCATCAAAAAGTCTATCTTTCAATAACTTGAGAAGCGGTGGAAGAATTCTGTTTCGGGAGCAGGCAASGTTCCGTGTGCATTTTTGCCRTGTTCATCCAGCCAACWYTCACCGTGATCCTTAACTCCGCAATATATTCCGGCGGCCAAATCACGGGCTTTTGTGCCTGGCCATCCTGTCGGCCATACTTCTTGTGGCAAACCCGGATCTCTTAAAACCGGTTTGCGAAAATTATGGATCAGTAGAATTCGCACTATTAATGCATCTAGAGCGCTAACCTGTTGGCTTAACTGTTTTTCATCAGCAAGAGCGTGTGAAAGATTTTCAAATTCAGTTATAAATCGATCGTAACCAAAGGAAACTTGCTGAAGGTTCCAGGCTTCCTCGCCAAGGAACGCTGCAATGTCTTTTGAACTTTCACAACGAAGATACATCACTCCGGATGTTGATCCGGGAGTTGTTTCATGGCCCGGTTTTATGAGTACATTTGTAGCAAGAACACCATAGCCCAGGTGTTGTAGTTTCTTGCGACTGATTGGTCGATCGTCTGTGGCCGATAGCACTGCTATTGTCCAGGTTCCATCCCACATCTGATTTGCGTGTTCATAAATTCGATGAGTGGCTTTTGCCATTTCTCGCTCACCCATATCCGACAGTCGATAAAAAGCATTTCGACCAACTTTATCACTTATGATCCAACCATCTGCTGCCAGCCTGGACATCGCTGTTCTTACAACCCCGGACCCAATATTCATCGCATTCATGATTTGCGTAAGGGTTCCAAGCCAGATTTCACCACCACGGTGTGCAACACAATCACCGAAAATTGTGATGATAAGGGACCATGCGCGGATCGGTTTTTGTGCATGAAATCGCATCACCAATTCATCTATTTCAGAACTTATCGAATGAGTTACTGGTTGGGACAAGGAAGCCTCGATTGCAAAGTATATTTTCCGATACCTATCACGATTCAATCTTGATGGCAGGCCGGAAACAAAAACCCCGCCTTCAGCGAAGGCGGGGTCAAACTAATGCGATTGAAGACAACGGATCCTATTTCAAATCAATGGAATATTTGGCAAACCCGTTTTCTCCCTCACCAACATGAGCAAATCCCATGGATTTTGCCACGTCAATTGCAGATGGGCTGGTTGTAAATGTTACATTTGCTTTTCCGCCCAAAGGCGCAAAAGACCAGTTTTTATCCGCTGATGGATTGATGGTTTTCTGATCAAAGATATAATTTGCGAGGATAGTCCTGTTCTCATCCGGAGCCTGAATAATAATAGTGGATCCGTCCAGACCAGGAAAATGACCGCCGCCTCCAGCACGATAATTGTTCGTTGCGACGACAAAATCCATATCTTCAGAAACTGGTTTGCCATTGTAGGTCAGGTTGATGATCCGATGATCATCCGATACTTTTTCACCTGCCTTGTTATAACGCGCAGCTTTTGACACATCAATATTGTAGGAAACACCATCTATCACATCAAAATTATATGACGGGAAATCTGTATTGATGAGTGGTTGTTCACCTTCCATCCCCGGCTTGATCTGATTGAACTGTTGTGCAGACATTTCMAGCCATTCACGAACCTGGCTACCGTTGAGYTTCACAACACGTAATGTATTYGGGTAAATATACARATCTGCAACATTCTTGAGGGCGATTTGTCCTGATTCCAGCACAGTATAATATTCCGCACCGCCCCGACCACCGGCCTTGAATGGAGCACCCGCTGACAGAACCGGTAAACCATCATATTCCGAWCCGCTAATCAATTTTTCAACATACCATTTTTGCGCATTTGTCACAATTTGGATGGATGGGTCATCAGCTACCAGAGCGAAATAGGAGTTGATCGGAGCTGTCGTTTCACCAACACCCTGACGCATATARGCGATGGTTGCTTCATGCTCGGTTCTGATCGTATCTATGATTGCAGTATCGGCTTCAACCAACGGGATTTTCTTGCGACCATCCCGCTTGTAGATGCCTCGTAGAGCCGCTGTTCCATCAACAACTTTCCAGTTACCCGTTTCACCTTCGAGCTTCAGATCAATAACACCCAGATGCGACCCCCAGAAACCAGGCATGGTCGCCGGAACACCATTTAGAGTACCCTTGGCTACATCTACTCCAGGGAAACCTTCATATTTACTGGACGGAAATGCGAGATGACCATGGCCAAACAGGATCGCATCGATTCCCGGCACTTTGGAGAGAWAGGATGTTGCGTTTTCATCCAGCCCTTTGCGTGTTGCTTTAGCAATTGAGGAATGTGGTATCGCCACGACGATGTCGGCGCCGGCTGCACGCATTTCCGGGACATAACGTTTCGCGCTTTCAACTATATCTACAGTACGCAATTTGCCGTCAAGATTGGCTTTATCCCACTGCATGATCTGGGGAGGCGTGAAGCCAATAACACCCACCTTAACAATGTGTTCGGAACCGTCATCTGCAATTACTTTTTTATCGAGGATTACATATGGCGGATACAGCGACTTGTCGTTCGAAGCATCGTTGTCTTCATCAAGCTGATAAACATTGGACAGCACATATGGAAAATTGGCCCCGGATGTTGCTTTCTTCAGGAAATCCAGTCCGTAGTTGAATTCATGATTGCCAATATTTGCTGCGTCGTAATTCAGAGTATTCATCGCTTTGTAGACGGGATGAATATCACCTTCATTCAGTCCGCGCTCTTTGGCGATGTAGTCTCCCAAAGGGTTACCCTGAATAAGATCGCCATTATCAAATAACATTGAATTTTGGGCTTCAGTTCGCGCCACCCTGATTAGTGAAGAGACTCTTGCAAGACCAACGCTGTCTGACTGACGATCACGATAATAATCATAATCTGCAATATGAACATGAATATCTGTTGTTTCCAAAATCCTAAGTGAAACATCCGCCCCCGCAGCTGTTCCTGTCATCAGTCCGGCGATTGCAACACCTAACAGGCCTGACTTGATTGTTGTTTTCATTTTCTCTCTCCCACACAATTGCCCTCGATATGCGAGCAACGTCCTCTCCAAAATACGACTTTAGCGCACAA
>JAESRR010000221.1 GCA_016764535.1 Cohaesibacteraceae bacterium
GCACCCAGGCCGGTGCCAGGGCCGATTACGAGCTTGGTGCCAGCGTGTGGCGGGATATTGCCCGATAGATTTTCGAGGTCATCGTCTTCCATGAACGGCAACGACAGGGCCAATGCTTCAAAATCGTTTAATAAAACAATGTCGGCAAGGTCCAGTTCCTGCATCATTTGTTTTGGATTAATCACCCAGTGGCTGTTGGTTAGCGTAACTATTTCTGCATCAATCGGGCAGGCGATTGCAAGCACAGCTGTCCGGGGGCGAAGCGCTGTTTTTGCGAGAACCATTTCCTCAATGGCTTCAATAATTGTCGTGTAGTTTGCGGCTTTTGCAATTTCGAAAGATTTAACTTCGGCATGAGCATCCGACAAAATGCCAAAGCGCGCATTTGTACCACCGATATCTCCGATCAAAACCGGATAGGCGATGGGATGGTCGATGAAATTGAGACTGGACATGAATAAAGGACCGGGTTTATCTGGATGCATTTGTTGGTTCAGGCAAATGAAGTGCCACTTAGCAGATGCTCTGCCGTTGCTTCATTAAGAGCCATTGGAATATTATACACTGCACTCAGGCGCATCAGAGCTTTCACATCCACATCGTGGGGCATCGGCGTTAATGGGTCGAGATAGAATATCAGTCCATGTACCTTGCCTTCGGCAATCAATGCCCCGATTTGTTGATCCCCTCCCAGAGGTCCGCTTTTTACAGTTGATATATCCAGTTTCGGGCAGGCTTCCCTGATCCGTCCACCCGTCGTGCCGGTTGCAACAAGTTTGTAGGCGCTTAATGTTTTCTCGTGTCTTTTTACAAGGGTAATCAGCGCGTCTTTTTTCTTGTCATGTGCAACAAGGGCAAGCGTTTTCATCAAATGCATCTCCAGGCAGATTACAAATCGAACTTTTGTGGTGGCGGGTCTTGCGCCTCTTCTAGGAATAATTGACAGTAATGGCAAATTGCGAACAAGGCACAGAATGCCTGAATATTCAGCAGGGGATAGTGATGACTGGCAATAACCGGTTTTTTAGAATGTGTTTGGTATTGGTGGCGGCATTATTTTGTACAGTACAGACAGCCATTGCTGTCGACGTCAAACCTGCATTGATTTATTCCACTGGCGGGAAATTTGACGGTAGTTTCAATCAGGCAGCCTATCAGGGGGCCGAAAGCTGGAAAGCCAAAACCGGTGGTAGTTACGCTGAATTTGAAATTRCCAATGATATYCAAAGCGAGCAAACGCTGCGCAAATATGCCAGATCAGGATATAAYCCAATTGTTGCAGTAGGTTTCAATCACGCGTCTGCAATTGCWAAAGTYGCTGCCGAGTTCCCCGATGTTAATTTYACGCTGATTGATTCAGTCGTTGAYGCGCCCAATGTGCGRTCTGTGGTTTTCCGTGAGCATGAAGGTGCCTATCTGGTKGGAATTCTTGCTGCGATGGCCAGYAAAACMAATACCATCGGCTTTGTTGGTGGCATGGATATTCCGCTCATTCGCAAATTCGCGTGCGGCTACAAGCAGGGTGCAGCWTCTGTCAGTKCAGATGTTCGGGTTTTGCAGGCCATGACKGGTGATACTTTTCTTGCATGGAATGATCCACTCAAGGGMGCAGAAATCACCCGCAGCCAGATTGCRCAGGGTGCYGATGTAATWTTGCATGGTGCCGGRTCTACCGGCCTTGGTGTTCTTCAGGCTGCAGCMGACGCWGGCAAACTTGGTATTGGCGTTGATGCCAACCAGAATCATTTACATCCGGGATATGTTTTAACWTCAATGCTGAAACGCGTTGATGTGGCCGTYGAAAMYACRTTTTCCGATACGCAGGCAGGCACCTGGTCCGCCGGTGTYCGTTCTCTGGGRCTGGCTGAAAACGGACTTGGCTGGGCGCTGGAYGATAATAACCGGGCTTTGATTACCGCAGATATGAARCAAAACGTTGAAGTTGCCCGCAAYGCAATTGTKACGGGTGAACTYCRGGTYCATGATTATACCAGTGACAGYCAATGTCCGCTTTAGGGTTTCAGGTTGTATGSTASAAATTGGTYGGTTTTTTKWAGNNAGAATCGCTTGACGGGTGACGCYTGCTGGTGTTGAGTGTGAAAGATTTCTCGCTCRCTGAATAATTTTTCACACACAGTCAGCGRCRYAWMGWCWGGAAGAAATCGGCGGGGATTGAATATTGGGTGTAWCAAACGACAACTGGACCAAYTATCTCGCCATTCGGGCGGCGTGGTTATCCTTTGTCGGTGGTAAAACCCAGGGGGAAATWGCGACCCGGCTTGGCGTATCTCCTGCCAAGGTCCATCGATTRATTGCACAGGCCCAGCGTGAYGGTCTGGTRCGGTTYCATGTTGAAGGCCGTCCGATGGAATGCCTYCAGCTKGAGGATCAGATCGAAAATCAATTCGGATTGAACAGCTGCATTGTTGCGCCTGATCTGGGCGGCGATGACGAGAATGATGCTATTCTGGCTGTCGGAGCGGCTGCCGGACCAATGCTTGCCAGTTTGCTGTCGTCCAATACGGTCGCGCAGGTTGGTGTGGGCATGGGCCGTACCTTGAAGGCAGCATTCGGAGCGATGCCCGGCTTTACCAGAAGCGATCTCAGCATAATTGCGATTACCGGTAGCCTGACGCGGAAACTCTCAGTTAATCCGTATGATGTCATCCCGCAATTGCTGGAGAGGACAGGTGGAGAGGGTTACTATCTTCCCGTTCCGTATATCGCTGCTGATTCACGCGAGAAACAGGTTTTTTTAAGTCAGGAAAGCATAAGTCGGTTACTCGACCGGGCGAAAAGGTCTGATCTTTTTGTAGTTGGAATTGGCTCGATTATTGATGAAGGTCATCTGGTCACAAATGGTATGATTACCAGTAGCGAACAGGAAACCATGCAGGGACAGGGGGTTGTTGCTGATCTCATGGGTCGTTTTCTGGGTGCAGACGGTAAAGAAATAAATACAGAACTGGGTCATAAATCCGTTGGATTGACTCTTGAGGATGTACGGGATGCGCGGGTCATAGCTTTGGCCGGTGGCTCGTCAAAGGGGGAGGCAACGTTGTCTGCCCTTAGATCTGGCGTGATCACTGATCTCGTCATAGACGAAACGCTCGCGCGCGACTTGTCGCGCCGGGTGGGGAAAACACAATCTCCAAAAGGCAATGCGGCTTAACGGACGCAGCGCGGGCAATGGGGTTGAAATATAAATCAGGTATCCCCGGGATACCGAAATCAGGGAGGTTAAGGTGAAAAAATTCCTTACCATTACAGCTGCAGCATTGATGTCTGCAGTTTCAGCTGTTGCCATGGCAGCAGATATTAAACCAGCTCTTGTTTATGATCTGGGTGGCAAGTTCGACAAATCTTTCAACGAAGCTGCACACCGTGGTGCCGAGGCTTATAAAGCCGAAACCGGTACTGAATATCGCGATTTTGAAATTTCCAATGATACACAGCGCGAACAGGCCATGCGTAATTTTGCACGCAAGGGCTATAATCCGATTGTTGTGATTGGTTTCTCCCAGGCATCTGCTCTTGAAAAAGTTGCCAAGGAATTTCCTGATACGCAATTCGGTATCGTTGATATGGTCGTTGACCTTCCAAATGTTCGCTCTATCGTCTTTAAAGAGCATGAAGGATCATATCTAGTTGGCCTGTTGGCCGGCATGTCTGCTGAGTCCAAAAAAGTCGGCTTTGTCGGCGGTATGGATATCCCTCTTATTCGTCGTTTTGCATGTGGCTATGTGCAGGGTGCGAAATCAGTGGATGCCAGCATTGAAGTATACCAGAACATGACCGGCACAACCGGCGCTGCATGGAATGATCCTGTGAAAGGCGGCGAACTTGCCAAATCACAGATCGATCGTGGTGCAGATGTTGTTTTTCATGCTGCCGGTGGTACAGGTGCAGGCGTTCTACAGGCCGCAGCCGATGCCGGTAAACTTGGCATTGGAGTGGATTCAAACCAGAACCATTTGCATTCAGGCAAGATTCTAACATCAATGATCAAACGTGTTGATATTGCCGTTTCCAACGCATTTGGAGACCTGGCAAACGACAAATGGACAACCGGTTTTCGCGTTCTTGGTCTTAAAGAAGGCGGCGTTGGCTGGGCACTTGATGACCACAACAAAGACCTGATTACACCTGAAATGAAAGCTGCGGTCGAACAGGCCCAGGCCGACATTATCTCAGGCAAGATTGCTGTTCATGACTACATGTCAGATAGCACCTGCCCTGTAAAATAGTGTGAAATTGCTGTCCCGCCCTGCGTTTTGGGCGGGACAGCAACCGCGAGCGGCGCGGGTTTTCGGGATGCAGGAAACATGATCCTGTTGCAATAAATTCATGAATTTTGACAGCATGATTTGAGCGCGCGATTGCTGCGCTTGTCGGGTGTTACAAGTTATGAGCAGGGGGGCAGTTCCTGGTGAATTGCAAAATGCGTGACAAATTCCAGAATTGAACAATCAACCAGTCATCCGCCTGCTATTGAGCTGGTTGGAATTAACAAATCATTTGGTCCGGTTGTAGCCAACAAAGATATTAATCTGTCTGCTTCCCGGGGCTCCATACATGGCGTCATTGGCGAGAACGGAGCAGGCAAATCCACGCTGATGTCAATCCTCTACGGATTTTATCATGCAGATAGCGGAATTATTCGGGTCAATGGCAAAGATATTGTGATTCCTGACAGTCAGGCAGCGATTGCTGCCGGAATTGGCATGGTACATCAGCACTTCATGCTGGTAGAAAATTTTACTGTGCTGGAAAATGTTGTTCTGGGTGTTGAAGGCGGCATGATGCTTGCTGGTGGGCTTGCTGCGGCTCGCGAACGACTTGAATACCTGGCAAAAGAATACGCATTGGATATTGATCCCGATGCATTGATATCCGACTTGCCAGTCGGATTGCAACAACGGGTTGAAATACTCAAGGCGCTTTATCGCAAGGCTGAAATACTTATTCTGGATGAGCCTACCGGCGTGCTGACACCGGCAGAGGCCGATCATCTGTTTCGTATTCTGGCTCAGCTGCGGGATCAGGGGAAAACAATCCTGCTGATTACCCATAAACTACGTGAAATCATGGCGATAACCGATGAAGTATCAGTGATGCGGCGCGGTGAAATGGTTGCAACTGTTAAAACATCCGGGACATCTGTTGAAGCTCTTGCCGAGTTGATGGTCGGGCGCAGTGTGTTGCTGGAAGTCGAGAAGGACAATACCAAACCAGGTGACATTTTGCTTTCCGTGCGGAATCTGTCTGTTCGCGACGAACGTGGTGTCACGCTTGTCGATGATGTGAGTTTCGAAGTTCGGGCAGGTGAGATCGTCGGAATTGCCGGTGTATCGGGCAACGGGCAGAGCGAATTGCTCGAAGCCTTGTCCGGCACACGTGATATGACTGCCGGTGGCTTTGAGATTAATGGCAAGTTTTTCGGCGTTGCTGAAGATCCCGATGCCAATGTTCTGCGGCATAACGGTCTTGCCTATGTACCGGAAGATCGCCATCGCATGGGACTGGTGACAAAGTTTGACGCGCGGGAAAATATTATTCTTGGATATCACGACGACCCTGAATATCTGAACGGACCATTTATCAATTACGATGCAGTTTTGGCGCAAACTGAAAAAGCTATAGACGAATTTGATGTTCGTCCGCCAAATCCACACTTAAATGCGGCAAAATTTTCCGGTGGTAATCAACAAAAACTGGTGCTGGCGCGCGAGATCATGCGCGATCCGGATGTGTTGCTGGTTGGTCAGCCAACCCGGGGTGTTGATATTGGAGCGATTGAGTTCATTCACAAACGACTTATCCAGATGCGAGACGAAGGCAAGGCTGTGTTGCTGGTTTCAGTCGAGCTTGATGAAGTGCGTTCGTTGTCGGACCGAATTCTTGTGATGTGTGGCGGGAAAATTATTGGTGAACGCGATGGAAATGCAAATGAACAAGAGATTGGCCTGATGATGGCGGGAATTGACGGGGAGGACGCAGCATGAGTGCGGCACTGGCTCCTCTTCCCCGCTGGGTCGATTACGGGTTGATCCCTCTTCTGAACCTGACTGCAGCATTTATCGTTTCGGGTCTGGTTGTTTTACTAGTTGGTGAAGATCCGTTTGAAGCGGTTTACTGGTTAATCCAGGGCTCGCTGGGGTATCAGGAGGGCATCGGGTTTACTCTTTTTTATACCACCAACTTTATATTCACCGGCCTTGCTGTTGCGGTCGCTGTTCATGCTGGTTTGTTTAATATCGGTGGTGAGGGCCAGGCTTATATCGGGGGCCTCGGTGTTGCCCTTGCATGTTTGTATTTTGACTCGACCCTGCCCTGGTATCTGACATTCATATTTGCGTTCCTGGGTGCGACTATATTTGGAGCGGCATGGGCAGCGATTCCGGCCTACCTACAGGCAACACGCGGCAGCCACATTGTCATCACCACCATTATGTTCAACTTCATTGGTTCAAGTGTGATGGTCTATTTGCTGGTCAATGTGCTCAAGGTTCCCGGGTCAATGCAGCCGGAATCCAGAACTTTTGAAGAAGGCGGTCGTTTGCCGTTCATGCATGAAGTAGCTGAATGGTTCGGTATTTCTTTCGATCGATCTCCTCTCAACCTGTCATTTGTATTGGCGTTGCTGGCTTGTATATTTGTGTACTTTCTAATCTGGCGCACCCGCCTTGGGTATGAAATGCGCACAGTTGGTATCAGTCAGTCTGCTGCGATATACGCCGGTATTCGCGTCAAAAAAATCATTGTTGTGACCATGCTGATTTCCGGAGCTTTATGTGGTTTGCTGGCGATCAATGAGGTTATGGGTAATCAACATCGTTTGTTGCTGGATTTTACCGCTGGTTATGGCTTTGTTGGCATCGCAGTTGCCCTGATGGGTCGATCTCATCCAGTTGGAATTATATTTGCGTCGATTTTATTTGGTGTGCTGTATCAGGGAGGGCTTGAACTCTCGTTTGAGATGCCAAAAATCAGCCGCGATATGATCATCGCAATTCAGGGTCTTGTTATATTATTCGCCGGTGCGATGGAGCATATGTTTCGTCCGGCTGTAAGTGCGTTTTTTAACCCCGCAAAGAGTGGAGCTTGATCATGGATATGCTTCATTCGATGTTTTTGATTCTTGATTCAGCCACCAGGCTTTCGGTTCCCCTGTTACTTGCCTGCCTTGCCGGATTGTATTCTGAAAGATCCGGTATATTCGATATCGGACTTGAGGGGAAAATGCTTGCAGGCGCTTTTGCAGCAGGAGCATTTGCTGCAATTTCGGGCTCTGGCTGGGTTGGTCTGATGGGTGCAATTGTGGTGTCCACCATGCTGGCGCTGGTGCACGGGTATGCGTCGATTACGCAACGCGGAAACCAGATTGTTTCCGGTGTGGCGATAAATTTTGTTGCTGCCGGATTAACAGCTCTTCTGGGACAGGCCTGGTTCAGTCAGGGCGGGAAGACACCCCAGATCAGTAATGCAATCAGGTTTACGCCAATTGAATTTCCCGGTGTCGATGCAGTGCGTGATATTCCGTTTCTGGGTGGTTTGTATAGCGAGCTGTTATCAGGTCACAATCTGATTGTTTATATAGCCTATCTGGCTGTACCGATCACATGGTGGGTACTTTACCGGACACGATTTGGTTTAAGATTGCGTGCTGTTGGTGAAAACCCTGCTGCTGTCGATACTGCCGGTATTTCGGTGATCTGGTTACGCTATCGGGCTGTGATGATTACCGGCCTGTTATGCGGTATTGCCGGTGCCTATCTTTCTATCGCCCAGTCTTCGGGGTTCATAAAAGACATGACAGCGGGCAAGGGGTTCATTGCGTTGGCGGCCCTGATTTTTGCCAAGTGGCGGCCTATTCAGGCGATGGGGGCATGTTTTCTTTTTGGCCTTCTTGATGCTTCAGCTATCCGGCTTCAGGGTACTGAATTACCAATTATTGGCGAGGTTCCGGTGCAGATCATGCAAGCACTGCCCTATATACTGACCGTTGTGCTTCTTGCCGGATTTATTGGCAAGGCGATACCTCCCAAAGCCGGTGGTGTGGCCTACACCAAGGAGCGATAAAGATGCGKTTGGAYSAAATGCTTGAAGCTGCGCATCTGGCGCGCGCCAGGGCCCACGCACCCTATTCAAAATTTCAGGTTGGCGTGGCGCTTTTGGCGGAGGATGGCAATATCTATGCCGGGTGCAATATTGAAAACACCTCTTATCCTGAAGGATGGTGTGCTGAAACGGCTGCAATATCCCACATGGTGATGGGTGGCGGAAAAGTCGTGATTGCTGCGGTTGTCGTTGCAGATCATACCCCCCCGATCACTCCTTGTGGTGGATGTCGTCAGCGCCTGAAAGAGTTTGGCACCGCTGAAACGCGCATACATGCCGCCGATCTGGATGGTATTAAACAAAGTTTTACTCTGGCGGAACTTCTTCCCGCAGCCTTTGATCTGGGACTTGATACATGACACAGCCAATAGATTCTCCTGGCAGTGAAGCTGCGCGAAAAATTGTGGCTCGAGCCGGAAACGGCTATCAAATTGCGCTTGTTCTGGGGTCCGGTCTTGGAAGCCTTGCCAATGAGATCGAGGACGGCGTTCGAATTCCATATTCTGATTTGCCAGGGTTCCCGGTTTCGGGTGTTTCGTCTCACGGCAGTGAAGTTGTGTGTGGAATGCTGGAAGGCGTCAAAGTGATGATCCTGTCCGGCCGGGTGCATTACTACGAAAAAGGTGACCCATCCGCGATGAAAGTGCCACTTGGCATGATCAGGGCACTTGGGTGCGAACGATTGCTGTTGACCAATGCCGCCGGTTCCCTGCGTGAAGAGATAGCGCCAGGCGAATTGATGCTGATCAATGATCATATCAACTGGTCAGGACGCAGTCCCCTGATAGGACTTGAGACAGACGATCGATTTGTCGGACTGACCGAAGCCTATGATCCTGAAATACGAGCCGGTCTTAAAAAAGCAGCGCTTGAAGCAGATATCAAACTCCCTGAAGGGGTCTATACCTGGTTTTCCGGCCCCAATTTTGAAACACCTGCTGAAATTCGGGCCGCTAGAATAATTGGGTCAGATGCAGTAGGCATGTCGACGGTTCCCGAGGTCATTCTGGC
>JAESRR010000081.1 GCA_016764535.1 Cohaesibacteraceae bacterium
GGGTTCGAGGACAGGGCACCGGCCGTGAGGACGAAGTGCCCGTCAAGCCGGGCCGCTGTGCGATGAATGGCACCAATGAAGGCCCCACGTCCGCCACCCACCATTCCCAGTCGCAATGTGCGATCGGCGAACCGGGCCTGATCGTTCATCCGGAGCTCCGCGCATCAAGCCCGAGAATAGCGCGTACCTGGTTTTGATCGGTCTGGTTACCGGCATCACCGTTGGCGAATTCGTCAAAAAACCTGTCGGTGATCGAAATGATATGGTCGTTGATGAACGGCACTGCTTCTGCGGCACCCTGTTCTGGATGTTTGAGACAACATTCCCACTCCAGAACCGCCCAGCTATCGTAATCATATTGCGCGAGTTTTGAGAAAATCGCCTTGAAATTGACCTGGCCATCTCCCAGAGATCGGAACCGCCCGGCACGGTTGGCCCAGGATTGATAGCCGGAATATACGCCCTGGCGTCCATCGGGATTAAACTCCGCATCCTTTACATGGAAGGCTGTTATACGCTCGTGATAGATGTCGATAAAAGCCAGATAATCCATCTGCTGTAACAAAAAATGCGAGGGATCGTAATTGATCGTGCAACGTTTGTGGTCACCAAGGGCGTCAAGGAACATCTCAAAAGTGATGCCATCAAACACATCTTCACCCGGGTGGATTTCGTAGGCAACATTAACGCCATGGTCTTCATAAATATCAAGAATGGGCTTCCAGCGGCGCGCAAGCTCCGTGAAGGTCTCCTCGATCAATCCCTGGGGACGCGGTGGCCATGGATAAAGATAGGGGAAAGCCAGAGATCCGGTGAAAGACACGGATGTGTTCAACCCAAGTCTGCGTGAGGCTTTTGCTGCCAAACCCATTTGTTCGACGGCCCAGGTTTGGCGTGCTGCCGGATTTCCGCGTACGGCCTGCGGCGCAAATGCATCAAAAACAATGTCATAGGCGGGATTTACTGCAACCAGTTGTCCCTGCAAATGGGTAGATAATTCGGTGATTTCAACACCTGCCTCTTGACAGGTTCCTGAAATTTCATCGCAATAATCCTGTGAGGAGGCTGCGCGCTCCAGATTAAATAACCGGGTATCGCCGGTGGGGATTTGTACACCTTTGAAACCAAGATCTGCGGCCCATTTGGTGATGGATTTTAATGAATTGAACGGCATGTCATCGCTTGAAAACTGAGCCAGAAAAAGTGCGGGACCTTTAATATTGGTGGCCATGGCGAAAACTCCTTTGGCAATACGCGATAAAACAAATCAATTTAAAGAGTAAGGGCAGCGGCGAATGCTGGAGGAGGAGAACTCCCGTTATCCGCCGCCCCTGTATTTTCCCTGCTGCCATTTGCTATTGACAAATATTCAGCAACGGAAAATTCTGTTGGTTCACCCGATCTGCCTAATATGGAGATTTGGCAAAATAGAAGGCTGCCGCATTTTCCTTTGTGATCAATGGAGAAGCGAGATTGAAAATACCTTCCACCGGACCATTGGAAATAAACCGTGCCGCTGTCAGATCGATCGCTGTTGCGATCATTGCAGGCGGATAAAGAACCGTTACCGCGATGCTGGAATTGCCATCACGAACACCGGCAACGACATCCTTTGCACCACCGCCACCAACGAGGAACATTTCTGTTTCGCGGCCAGCTTCACGGATCGCTTCAAGAGCTCCCAGAGCCATGTCGTCATCAGCAGCCCACACAGCATCAATTTTAGGGAAGCGTGTGAGGAAATCCTGCATCACTTCAAACGCCTTGTCGCGGTTCCAGTTGGCGTGCTTGCTATCGAGCAACTCTATTTTGCTGCCTTTGATACCGGCAAGGAACCCGTCCATGCGTTGGTCATCAATCACGGTGGGGATGCCGCGCATGGCAACAACCTTGCCGCCATCGGACAGGGTCTTGGCGATATACTGACCAGCAGAGCGGCCAAATCCGGGATTGTCACCTGCAACATAGATGTTGCGGATTGTTGGATCTGAAAGTCCACGGTCAACAACAGTGATGAAAGCGCCGGATTCTTTAACCCGTCGTACCGGATCGGTGAGCGGATCACTTTCAAACGGTAGAATGACAAGTGCGTCAATATTCTGTACCGACACCATATCTTCCAGAGCGTTGGCCTGCTCTGTCGCACTGCCGGATGCCGAAATGATAATTTTGAGGCCCGGGTTAGCGGCTTCCAGACGACGCTTGGCTTCGGCTGCGTGCCAGTTCATGCCACCGGCCCAGCCATGCGTGGCCGAGGGAATTGAGACGCCGATGGTGATATCGGCTGCCAGTGTGGGTATTGTTGCAAGGGCCATGGCTCCAAGAGCGAAGGCTGCGGCAACAGGCTTAATCAAGAATTTCATATAACCCTCCCGAGTTTTGTTGATGCCCGGGTTCCCTTTGATCCCCCGGGACAATGCATCATTTTTGCTTTTTGCCGATGCCCCTTTGCAGGAACACAGCCGCAATAATGATGACGCCCTGAACCGCTCCGTTGAGATAATTTGATATCGCATCGGTGAGGTTCAGAATGTTTCCAATGAGTGTAAGGATCAGTGCACCGGCCACGGTGCCGCCGATACGGCCATAGCCGCCCTTGAGTAACGTACCGCCGATGATCACCGCTGCGATTGCTTCCAGCTCCCACAAAACGCCGGTGGAAGAGGAGGCAGAGCCGAGCCGTGGCACATAGATGATGGTCGCCATGGCGACACAGGCGCCCTGGATCATGAAGGCGATGATTTTGACGCGGTCCGTGGAAATGGCGGAATAGCGGGCCACATGTTCGTTGGCACCAACCGATTGTACATGGCGGCCATAGGCGGTGTGATTGAGAACTACATATCCCAGAACGGCCATTGCCGCGAATATGATGACGGGAAACGGAATGCCCAGAATGTCGCCATAATAAACCGGGCGATACATTGACCGAACCTGGGAATTGAGTGACAGGGTTCCGCCATCGGCGAGGTAAGTCACCAGCGAGCGATAAATACCCATGGTCCCAAGGGTAACGATGAAGGCCTCGATCTTGCCGCGCGTGGTCAAAATGCCGTTGAGCCAGCCGGCGAACATGCCAAGCACTGCACCAGCCAGAACACCGGCAAGAACGACCAGCCACATCAAATCGGTGAGATCTTTCAGGGTATTCATGAACATGATCATCACACCGGCGATAAAGGCGGCCATTGAGCCAACGCTTAAATCGATGCTGCCCGATGAGATAACAAATGTTGCACCAATGGCGATGATGCCAATGAACGAACTCCGGGTCAGTATATTGGTCATGTTACCGGTGCTGAGGAAATTACCGTTGATCAGTGTGCCCAGCACAAGTAACGCTCCAAGGGCAATAAGAGGTCCGGCGGCTTTCCAGTTGATGATCATGATATTTCCTCAACTGTGGTGGCAGTTGTTGTGTTGTTTTTTCCAGCGTCGGTACTTGCACCAAGACCGGTGGCAAAGCGCATGATTTCTTCTTCAGTGATTTGATCACCTTCCAGCACCCCGGTGATCCGGCCTTCATGCATCACCGCGACACGGGATGAGAGACCAATGATCTCGGAGAGTTCGCTTGAGAGAACGATGACCGAACGGCCCTGCGATACAAGATCGGCAATGAAACCGTAGATTTGGGATTTGGCACCTACATCTATACCGCGGGTTGGTTCGTCCAGAATGATGATGTCCGGGTTGATTTCCAGAACTTTCGCCAGTAGCAGCTTTTGCTGATTACCGCCCGAAAGGGACCCGGCCAGCATTTTGGGACTGGCAGCACGAAGATCAAACTGTTTTGCGGCTGCGTCAAATGCGGCTTTTTCAGCCTTCCTGTTGATGAAAAACCGTGTGAATTTTTCAAGCGCGAAAAGCGAAAAATTATGTACCAGATCATTGCCCAGCAGCAGGCCCTTGCCCTTTCGATCCTTGGTGAGATAGGCGATGCGGGCAGTTTTTGCGTCACCAGGGGTTTTGAATTTTACTGTCGTGCCGTTTTGCTGAATAGTCCCTGTCGTAATTGGATCAAGACCAATCAACGCTTCCATCAGCGCTGTCCTGCCTGCTCCCTGCAAACCCGCGAACCCCAAAACCTCGGCGCGGCGTAAATCAAACCCCGCATCGACAATTCCGGTATCGGTTGCAACACCCTGCACAGACAATACTATGTCAGCATTTTTGTCGGGTACCGGAATGTGAGGAAAGTATTCGGTCAGGTCCCTGCCAACCATAAGACGGGCCATATCGTCTTTGGTGACACTGTGAGCAGGAACGGTATCGATATGTTTGCCATCCCGCAGCACTGTGATCCGATCTGCAATTTGTTCGATCTCGTCAAGTTTGTGAGAGATGAAAACGATCGCCACCCCTTCTGATTTGAGGCGACGTAACAGTTTGAATAGCGACTTTGTCTCGTGCGGGGTGAGGACAGCTGTGGGTTCATCAAGGAAGAGCACGTTGGCATTGCGCGATGTAGCCTTGGCAATCTCGATCATCTGTTGATCGGCGACGCTCAGATCATCGACCCTTGCAGTGACAGATGCCCGGCACTCCAGTTGATCAAGCAAGGTGCGGGATTTTTTACGCATTGTCGTATGATCAACAAACAGGCCTTTTTTGATTTCACGACCAAGAAAGATATTTTCCTCGACGCTCAATAGCCCGGCAAGATTAAGCTCCTGATGGATCAATACAATGCCGTTTTCTTCGGCGTCGCGCATCGAGTCCCAGACCGTGGGAGCGCCATTAAAAGCCAGTGACCCCGAGGTTGGTTGCTCAAATCCGGCAAGGATTTTAACCAGGGTGGATTTCCCCGCGCCATTTTCTCCAAGCAGGGCGTGGATTTCACCAGGATAAACTTCAAAATCAATGTCATGTAAAACAGCAATTGGCCCAAATGATTTGTTGATGCCGCTGGCGCGCAGAGCGGGCAACACATCAAGTGAATTGGCAATACTGTCGTTTGATGACGACATTGGCGAAAAATCTCCCTGTTACACACAATGTAAACCTTTACATTTGAATTTGTAAAGGTTTACAGGCAAAAAAATATATCGGACACTATGGCCTTGATTCAACCGGCTTTAATCAGGTGAGACATATGGCACGACCGACAATTGATGATGTGGCCCGCATTGCGGGCGTGTCGATTGCCACTGTCAGCCGGACACTTTCCAACCCTGATGTGGTGTCGGAACGGTCGCGCAAAATCGTCATGGATGCGATTAATCAAACCGGATATACGCAGAACGTGGCCGCGCAAAATTTGCGTCAGCAGAGGTCCAACGCTGTACTGGTTCTGGTGCCGGATATCGGCAATACCTATTTTTCAGCGATCCTTGCGGGCATTGAACGTGCTGCATCCAAGGCACGGATGACCATCCTGATTGGCGATACAGCGGGCAGCGAAGACCGGGAAGAGGAATTTCTCCGCTATCTGGTCAACGGACGGGCAGATGGTGCGTTGTTACTCAACGGGCATTTGCCGGGGTCCCTGCGGGCTGACCTTGAATCCGGCGGCTCAACGGTACCACTTGTCAGCGTCTCCGAAGCTCTTGATGCGCCCGGTGTACCGCATGTAGGCATCAATAATGTACTGGCAGCGCGGCAAGCGACGGAACATTTGCTCAGCCTTGGGCATAAAAAGATCGTTCATCTTGCCGGTCCGGGCAGCAATATACTCACCCGGGATCGTAATTCCGGATATCAGGCTGCAATGGGGGACGCGGGGCTTACGGCCACTATTCTTGAAGGCGATTTCAGTATTGAAAGTGGCGAGCGGGCAGCTTCGGTATTGCTTTCCATGCCGATGCAGCCAACGGCTGTGTTTTGTGCGAGTGACGAGATGGCGATGGGTTTGATCTCGGCGCTGTATAGCCAGGGTATTAAAGTGCCTGATGATCTTTCGGTCCTCGGTTTTGACGACATTATTTTTGGCAGCGCGTATATTCCGGCACTCTCCACCATACGTCAGCCAAGGCACATGATCGGGGAAGTGGCGATGGAAAAGCTTGTCGGTTTGATGGGAGGGGGTATTAAAGCTGCGAGCGAAGCAGCTCCCGATGCGACCACCCTGCGAGGCGGATATGTAACACTGTTGCCAACCGAACTGGTGCTACGGAAAAGTACGCAGCGATTGCAACCCGGAGTTTGATAGTGCATTTCGGAAAATCAATCTTGCGACGAGAAAAGGCCGGACCAGGGGAACCCGTTCCGACCTTTGTTGCATCTCTTGCAGGAAGCTAATCTAATTCTTCCACTTTGCAGTCATTCTGGCATCTATTCCGGTGGATATTGTCAGGGCATTTTGAAATGCTGACACATCTTTTGCCTCCCCGATGCCGGGAAAAATTAAATCCGGCGGGACTTGCGCTTCCGCAGTTGTTGCAACCATACCCCTTTACGTTATGCGATACACAAATGTCTCTGCTGCCGACCAGACTGGCGCAGTGACAAATCCAGTTACAATTTTCGCATAACAAAGCTTTTCACCTACAGGTGGTGAATCAGCGTTGGGTATGTCTTAACTATAAGTATATTTACATAGCCCCGGAGGACTGTCAATAAAGCAGTTTGCAGATGGAAATGATCACAAAAACGTCATGTCATCGCCTCAATTTGCCGGGTATTTTGGGGCGTAACGATTTGTCATCAGGAAAGCCGGGGCCGATAACATGTTAAATTCAAGGCCGGTATCAAGGATATTGTTTAGCCGGTCTGTTTCGCGCCTTAATCTGGTTTTTGGTGTGGTTTTGTATCTTTCGATGATGGTTGCATCCCGGTCTCCGGCTATTGCCCTTTACAAATGAAACTGGAAGAAAAGTCACTGAAAAATAAATATCCCGCTTGACACTTGACATTTTATATCAAATTTTTGGCAGAAAACCGGTGTTTTAGATCGAGGGAAGCATTCGAAAGTATTGGTTATGAAGAGCTGGCTATGAATTTTTTATTGCATCTACAGCTTGCAGATTGACCAGGGACTACCACGTATAGTCCGAACGCAACACAATTGCGACACCGGGGAAGGACGCCCGGTAAATCATATCGGGAGGGGCGCTGGATATCTTTCCGAATTTTTGAAAGGATACTCCATTGCTGATGCCTTCTACTGCCTTTGGTGTGGTGCTGCGTCGCTCTGTTTCCCGCATCAACCTGGTGTTTCAAATTTCCCTGTTCCTCGCCGCCATGGTGGTTGCCGCAGGAAGATAGAACAGGATCGAACGCAGATATCATTCACGCGCTGCGTGAATGATCCGACCGGGCGGGTCGGCAATTGCGAACCTGAATTCCGTGTTTACAGACACCGGTAATTCAGGGGCTGATCTATCTAAAATCGTACAAAATTGAAATCGTATATACTGTTGCGTATTCAGGCGCTGGTCTGTGATGTCATTAAGGTGATGACCCATATAGCGGCTGATGTGGTGCCGGAACCTTACCCGGCATGACAGCTCAGCGCGCGGTGCTCTTTGTGCCTTGCCGTAAGTCATTATTATGGATGCTGATCGACATCAGCATGACGTGGTGGGTGGAGATGTCGTTTGAGTAACAAATTGCGATGTTGTGGGCTTCCGGTGTTGATAAATCCTCTGTGTCATTCCAGCGCAGGCTGGAATCCATCATGAAGAGTAGCAACGCTTGCAATAGCAGTTGAGAACTCCGCTGCTCTGCGATTTGTTTGTGTACTCTGTTTCTCCAAGGAGACAACCGAGAAGGCTGCCACCCCTGTGCCTTGCCGATTTGCATCTCTATGGATGCTGATCGCCATCAGCATGACACAGAGGTTGAGGGGAACGCTGGTGAATTGACAACCGTGGTCGTATTTCTCCAACGACAACAAAACCCAATTTGTCATTCCAGCGCAGGCTGGAATCCATCATGCAGAGTAGCAACGAATACAAAAGCAGTTGAGGCCTCTGCTGCTCTGCGATTTGTTTGTGTACTCTGTTTCTCCAAGGAGACAACCGAGAAGACTGCCACCCCTGTGCCTTGCCGATTTGCATCACTATGGATGCTGATCGACATCAGCATGACATGGTGGGTGGAGATGTCGTTTGAGTAACAAATTGCGATGTTGTGGGCTTCCGGTGTTGGATAAATCCCCGGTGTCATTCCAGCGCAGGCTGGAATCCATCATGAAGAGTAGCAACGAATACAAAAGCAGTTGAGGCCTCTGCTGCTCTGCGATTTGTTTGTGTACTCTGTTTCTCCAAGGCACAGGGGTAGTGCAGGATTGAATTACTTACAGAAGTTGGAGCGTATTTCCGGTTAGAATAATTGCAGCTGACATCTGGTTTCACGAGTTTTGTGCTGATTTCTCCAGGCTGCCTCATGGGACAGACTGCCCCCTTACACTTTCCATTATTGGGCTGTATGTCCCAATATGCGTGCGTTTCCGCCATTTTGAGGGTTAATTTTCTGGCACTAAACGAACGGTCTGTTAATTTTCCTGATGGTATGAATAAGGCCACACAGGCTGGCGCAGCACGAGGGGTGCGGCTTTCCAGTTACAACTTACTGAACTGTAGTGGCAAACCGTGAGGCAGAAATGACTCCTTTTCCTGATATGACCCAGTCACCTGCACGGGTGCTTCCGGCGAAAAAGAAAACGCCCGTCGATGTGGCTGTTCCTCAAAAAATGCCGGATGAAGCTGCTTTGGCGTTTTCCGGTGGTCAACATCGAAAGCTTGATCTACTGCGTGCCGATGCCCTGAAACGTCTTGCCATGTTGCTTTACCCTGCTGCTATCCCAGTCGCGTGGAGCCGTGGTACGATGGTGCATGATCTGGTTGATATGGGGCAGGGTCGCCCGATTGCTCTGGGAGAACGGGGTCTGATTGCCCGCTCGCAGGATGATGGCAAGACCTGGGATGTTGCCCACCATATGATGCTGGCAAAAACCAACAGATTGTTCCGGCTTTCTTCCGACGCGCTTATCGCGCAGGGTGAAAGTAACGATGTGGTCTGGTCCGGCGACGGTGGCAAAACCTGGAAAACCATTTTGCTTGGCGGCGTAACATTCGACACAATCCGTTCATTACGAGAGGGATCGTTTCTCTCTATCACTTCGGATGGCAAGTTATTGCGCTCTGA
>JAESRR010000082.1 GCA_016764535.1 Cohaesibacteraceae bacterium
ATCGGGAAAATTGTGCGGATATGGCACTGTGTGAGGATGACATCGATCCTGATCTTATTGCAGAAGCCAAAGCTGTAATCGCAACCGGCACACACTTGTCACATCCCGATACCAGAGCTGCAGTACTTAAAGCGATAAAACTTGCCCGTTCAGGATCTGGCAAAACTGTCCTGGATATCGACTATCGACCGAATTTATGGGGCTTGTCCGGGCACGGTGACGGAGAAAATCGTTTCATAGCATCAGATCCCGTGACATCTCAATTACAAACGACACTGGAATTGTTTGATGTAATTGTTGGGACCGAGGAAGAATTCCACATTGCGGGCGGCACTGGGGATACTCGTTTGGCGCTGGTGAAAGTTCGTTCTTGCAGTGATGCAACACTGGTATTGAAAAGGGGCGCTTTGGGCTGTGTGGCATTCGAAAGCGATATTCCGGAAAACCTGGATGATGGAATAGTTGGCGAAGGCTTTGTCATTGATGTGTTTAATGTTCTGGGAGCAGGTGACGGCTTTATGTCCGGTCTTATGAAAGGCTGGATTGAGGGTAAAGAGTGGGCTGAAAGTTTAAAACTGGCCAATGCCTGCGGCGCTCTGGCCGTGTCTCGACATGGCTGTACCCCTGCCTATCCAAGTGAAGTCGAGCTGGATTTTTTTCTGAAAAGGGGCATTGTGAACCGGCGATTGCGTGATGACGCAGCTCTGGAACAAGTGCATTGGGCGACAAACCGTCAAACAGAGTGGCCCTCAATGCATGTTTTTGCGTTCGACCACCGGGCGCAGTTTGAAGAGATGGCACGTGAAGCAGGGCGGGATCTGGCGAGCATTGGGGAATTTAAGCAATTGTGTTTGAGCGCTGCGCTACGCGTTGCAGACGGGCGCCGTGGATATGGAATTCTGGTCGATTCTCGCCTCGGTCAGGAAGCGTTGTTTCAATCAACAGATACCGGTCTTTGGGTAGGCCGGCCAGTTGAAGTGCCTGGATCAAGGCCTTTAGAGCTTGAGATTGACATGGATTACACATCCGGCCTGGTTGAATGGCCAGTCAATCATGTTGTCAAAGCTCTGTGCTTTTATCATCCGGATGATCCTCGGGAATTAAAGCAGCAGCAGGAACAAACTATTGTAAGGCTGGCAAAAGCTGCAAGAGCAAATGGTCTTGAATTTCTTTTGGAAATTATCCCTTCCAAAGTGGGCAAAATAGATGATCAGACCAATGCCGAAATTATGCAAAAATTTTATCAACTGGGTGTTTATCCAGATTGGTGGAAGCTGGAACCGATGAGATGTGAAAAAGGCTGGCAAGCTGCATGCGATGTCATCGAAGAGTATGATCTTTATTGTCGCGGTATTGTTGTTTTGGGTCTCGAAGCCCCGGAAAACAAACTGTTTGAAAGCTTCGCCATCGCTTCACGCTTTGATCGCGTAAAAGGATTCGCGGTGGGCCGGACAATTTTTGCTGCGACCGCG
This sequence comes from Cohaesibacteraceae bacterium, assembly GCA_016764535.1. Taxonomy (GTDB): domain Bacteria; phylum Pseudomonadota; class Alphaproteobacteria; order Rhizobiales; family Cohaesibacteraceae; genus JAESRR01. The sequence goes on from JAESRR010000082.1 coordinate 1,473, forward strand.
ATTGACTGGATGGAAAAGCGAATTGGTGATGAAGCCGCGATCACCAGAATGGCGGAGATATTTGATCGTCTTTGCCAGTCCTGGGATAGCGCCTGTAGAGAATTTAAAGCCAGTAATATTCCAAAGCGGGAGCAATAAAATGGGAACTGTTCGTCTGACTGCGGCCCAGGCAATGGTCCGTTTTTTGTCCATGCAATTCAACGAAGACGGGGATAGCTTTATAGCCGGTTTTTGGGCAATTTTTGGCCATGGAAATGTTGCGGGTCTGGGGGAGGCACTCTATGCAAGTCAGGATGTTATGCCGACCTGGCGCGGGCATAACGAACAAGGCATGGCTCATGCGGCAATTGCCTATGCCAAAACCTTAAACAGAAACCGGGCGATGGCTGTCACGTCTTCGATAGGACCAGGTGCGACCAATATGGTCACTGCAGCAGCACTTGCTCATGTAAACCGGTTGCCCGTTTTGTTTGTTCCAGGTGATGTTTTTGCTTCACGGGCACCAGATCCGGTACTGCAACAGGTCGAAAATTTCGAAGATGGCACTATCAGTGCAAACGATTGCTTCAAGCCTGTAAGCCGGTATTTTGATCGGATTATGAGGCCTGAACAATTGTTAACTGCCCTGCCGCGTGCGATGGCAACGATGAATGACCCGGTAAATTGCGGACCGGTTACCCTGGCATTCTGTCAGGATGTTCAGGCTGAAGCATTTGATTGGCCGGAACAGTTTTTTGAAAAGAAAGTGTGGCGTAAAAGACTRGTTCAGCCGGATCCGTACGAACTTACTCAAGCTGTCGAATTAATCAGGGATGCAAAATCCCCTCTGATAATTTCCGGCGGCGGAGTTTTGTACGCGAATGCCTGTGGWGCGCTTGATGGTTTTGTAAAACAGACAGGCATACCGGTTGTGGAAACCCAGGCTGGTAAATCTTCRATTCCMTGGGACCATGAATACAATCTTGGTTCGATTGGCGTAACCGGTGCTGCCAGCGCCAACGAACTGGCAAGAGAAGCAGACCTGATAATCGCAATTGGGACACGACTTCAGGATTTTACAACAGGTTCCCGAACACTTTTTCAAAATCCGGAATGTAAAATACTGAGCATAAATGTGACRCCGTAYGATTCARAAAAACACTCGGCYKTTTCYCTKGTTTCTGATGCGCGTATCGCKATTGARGCTCTTCAGCCTCTWCTKGMTGGYTTGTCTGCCCGTAARATTGATCCGCAGCTAAAATCCAGATGGATGGATGTGGTATCAAATGTAACCGCCCCGCTTGGAGAAAATAAATTTCCCACTGATGCTCAGGTCATCGGCGCGGTTCAACGCACCTCGGACGAAGATACTATCGTATTATGTGCAGCTGGCGGCCTTCCGGGTGAATTACACAAACTTTGGAAAGCTTCTCGTCCCAACAGCTATCATGTTGAATATGGCTTCTCGTGTATGGGGTATGAAATTGCCGGTGGTCTGGGAGCAAAAATGGCGGCACCTGATCGCGAAATTGTCGTCATGGTGGGCGATGGGTCCTACATGATGCTGAATTCGGAACTGGCAACTTCTGTCATGCTCGGATTGAAAATAATATTGGTAATATTGGACAATCGCGGTTTTGGTTGCATCAATCGACTGCAATTAGCAACAGGCAGCGCGAGTTTTAACAACCTGCTTGATACAGCAAGACATGTGGTTCCCTCCAATATTGATTTTGTTGCACATGCGGGAGCAATGGGGGCGTCGGCAGAAAAAGTTGCATCGATTTCAGATCTGGAGAGAGCGATGTTGAGAGCTCGAGAGAGTTCGATCTCGTATGTAATTGTAATCGATACCGACCCTATGCCTTCAACACAAGAAGGTGGGCACTGGTGGGAAGTTGCAGTGCCTGAAGTTTCAGCCCGAACATCAGTCGTGAATGCATACAATGTTTCGAGCACTCAAAAACAACATCAGCGTACGGCTGACTAGGAATGCGCTTATGATTCAATACGGGACAAATCCGATAGCCTGGTCAAATGATGATGATCACAATCTGGGTGCAGACATCAGTCTGGAAGCCTGTCTTTCGGAGGCAGGCGAAATTGGTTTTGACGGAATCGAAAAAGGTCACAAAATGCCGGACCATCCTGATCAGCTCAAAGCTGTTTTAAAGAAATCAGGATTGAAGTTTATTTCAGGCTGGCATTCATTGAATTTATTGACTTGCAGTGCCGAGGAAGAAAAGGCGGCGATGCAATCGCATCTTGATTTGCTTGGAGCGATGGATTGCAAGGTATGTATAGTTTGCGAAACTTCCAATTCAATTCATGGAAATGATGCTGTTCCGCTCTCTCAAAGCCCGATCCTGGATCAGGCAGACTGGCCTTTGTTTTGCGCAAAACTTGAAGAGATCGCCAAGTTTTGCAATTCACGGGGATTGGCTCTGGCCTATCATCATCATATGGGAACTATTGTTGAAACTCCTGAGGAAATCGACAGGTTTATGTTTCATGCAGGGCCTCACACCAAATTGCTACTGGATACTGGACATGCGTTGTTTGGTGGCTCCGACCCCGCTCAACTCGCTGAGAAATATATGGACCGGGTTGTTCATTTTCATGCAAAAAATGTCCGACCTGATATTCGGGACGTTGTTCGTGAGCAGGATTTGTCTTTCCTGGAAGGCGTAAGACGAGGCGTATTTACGGTCCCGGGCGATGATGATGGCTGTGTAGACTTCCTCCCCGTTCTAAAGATTGCAGCTGAACATGATTATTCTGGATGGCTTGTTATTGAAGCGGAGCAGGACCCTGCGGTCCGGAATCCGTTCCATTACCAAAGCCTGGGGCTTAAAGCCCTTAAGCTGATGGCAACGCAATCTGGTCTTGCCGGAGGAATGACAACATGAGCCATTTGTTACGCAAACCTGTTGGTGCTCACGGCAAAGTCCATGAAATAACACCGGAATCTGCGAACTGGAAATATGTCGGGTTCGAGCTTCATAAATTGGACGAAGGCGATATCGTCAACCAATACACAGTCGATCGGGAAATCATTTTGGTCCTGGTTGAAGGTAAGGCTGTGTTCCAGGTTGAAGACAGGCATTTTGGTGAACTTGGCGACAGAATGAACGTTTTTGAACGCAAGAAACCCCACTGCCTGTATGTTCCCGGAAATTCAAACTGGTCAGCAAAAGCAACCACTTCATGTACATTGGCAGTTTGCAGTGCTCCCGCAAAAGGCGGGCATGCGGCAAGGTTCATCGGGCCAGATGATATGACGTTGGAAGAACGTGGAGTTGGGGCCAATACACGTTACATTCACGCGATTGCAATGGAACAATCCGATGTTGCTGATAGCTTGCTGGTAACCGAGGTTTTTACGCCGCAGGGGAATTGGTCAAGTTATCCGCCGCACCGGCATGACGAAGATAATTTTCCGGATATGACCTATCTGGAAGAGACATATTATCACAGATTGAATCCCTCACAGGGATTTGGATTCCAGCGCGTCTTTACCGAGGATGGTGAGTTGGATGAAACAATGGCGGTTTCTGATGGTGATGTTGTTCTGGTTCCCAAAGGCCATCATCCTTGCGGATCGCCCTATGGATATGAAATGTATTATCTCAATGTGATGGCGGGGCCACTTCGAAAATGGCGGTTCCAAAACCACCCGGATCACAACTGGATATTCGAGCGAGACAGCAAGCTGTCTTCCTGACCTGGACTTTACGGAGAATAGAATATGTTGAATTTTGGTCTGTTTGGCGCGGGTCGGATCGGTTTGACTCATGCCCGTGCGATAAAATCGCTGGATAATGCAATCCTTTTGGCTGTCCACGATGTTGACGAAAAAGCGGCCGGTCGGGTGACTGCAATGACAGGAGCTAAACAGAATTCTGTTGAAGGCATATTATCTGACCCCGAAATTGATGCGGTTATTATCGCAAGTCCGACTGATCTACATGCTGATCAAATCGAGTTGGCCGCAAGAGCTGGCAAACAGATTTTTTGTGAGAAACCAATCGATTTGTCGATTGAGCGCGTCTCTGAGTGCCTGGAAACAGTAGAAGTTTGCGGTGTGCAATTGATGGTTGGTTTTAATCGACGATTTGATCCAGATTTCGCCCGGGTTAGGAAAGAAGTGGAGGACGGAACAGTTGGTGCAGTTGAACTCGTACAAATTACATCACGTGATCCATCGCCTCCACCTGTTTCCTACATCGCACGGTCTGGTGGTCTGTTTCGAGACATGATGATTCACGATTTTGACATGGCCCGCTTCCTGCTCGATGAAGAAGTCACATCAATTCATGCGATCGGTTCAGTTTTGATTGATCGCGAAATAGAATTAGCCGGAGATTTTGATACGGCAACTGCTACTCTTAAAACAGGTTCCGGGAAAATCGCGGTCATTACAAATTCTCGCCGTACGACTTATGGGTATGACCAGCGTATTGAAGTTCACGGTAGTAAGGGGCTGGTATCTGCCTGTAACAGGCGGCCAACAACCGTTGTGACAGCAGACGCACAAGGTTATCGACAAGACCCCTTGCTGAATTTTTTCATGGAAAGATATGCATCAGCCTACCAACTTGAGTTGACTCATTTTGTGGCAGCAATTCAGGCAGGGGAGTCTGTCAGACCAAATGGAGAAGATGGTTTGAAGGCTCTGGCATTGGCAGACGCCGCTTTGGTTTCAGCACAGACGGGCCAAACTGTTAATCTGTAAATTTCATTACCTGAGCGAGGCAAGTGCTATTGCTTCACTCAGGACGCCGCGATCACCGATATGATTTGCCAGGATCAGAATAAGTTTGGCATTCATCAACCGCTGTTCCTCGTCATTACAGTTCCGTTGGGAATCGATCAGTTCCTTATAGAACCCATCCGGATCATCGATCATTGGATTTACATTGAGTTTCATGATTTGATCTTTATTTGGAGCCGAGGGCTATTCCGAGTGAATTTGTGATTTTTTGGATCTCGAATGAGCGCCAGCGTGCAGCGATATGCTGATCAGGACGTATGAGATAGATTGCCCCGGCTTTACCGTCGTAGCGGTGTGTTAAAACGCCCTTTTTATCAATGATATCTGTTCCAACACGAATTATTTTGATTGGGACATTGTCGTAGTTAGCAGTTTCTACACCTTCGTGGCGACCAAATACCAACAATGTAAACTGACTTCCTACTTGATTAAGGAACCAGTCTTCTTCTCCATTCGTCAATATTGGTGCATCGGCACAATTGGTACCCGGAGACATCAGTCCCGCAAAATCGTCTTCGTCTTCTGTGTTCAGAGATGACTTGATATAGGGTGTTGGTGTGGAGAGGCGACCGGAATTCACAAATGGCCTGGCAAATGGAGCATGTTTAGCCAGCTCGAGAATAGCGTCACGAAAATGTCGACTGCCATTTGATTTGGGAGTTATGAAATCGGTCGAGCTGGTTGAAACGCGCAGATTATCGTCCGCGGCAAAAGAGCGTTCTTCATGATAGCTGTCAAGTAAACTATTCCCGGCGTGGCCATCCAGTACAAGTTTGAGTTTCCACACCAGATTATCAATGTCCTGAACGCCGGTGTTTGCACCACGTGCACCAAATGGAGAGACCTGGTGGGCAGAGTCGCCCGCAAACAGGACATTACCATGACGAAGCTTGTCGATGCGGCGGCAGGCAAATTGATAGATAGACGCCCATTCCAGTTCAAACTCGCGTTCATCTCCCAGCATTGCTTTTAGGCGGGGAATGATGTTTTCCGGTCTTTTTTCAACTTCCGGGTCTGCATCTCTTCCCAGCTGAAAATCTATTCTCCAGACATTGTCTGATTGTTTGTGTAACAGGACAGATTGACCGGGGTGAAATGGAGGGTCAAACCAATACCACCTCTCAGCTGGATAATCTGCTTTCATCACTACGTCAGCGATAAGGAAACGATCCTGAAATTTTTGCCCGATGAATGTTGCTCCCACCATTTTTCGAATACTGGAATTTGCGCCGTCACAGGCGATGATCCAGTCGGCTTCCAGCTTAAACTGACCATCTGGTGTCTCTATAGTGAGAACTGAATGGTCATCATGTTGCTCAAGATGAATAACTTTATGTTTCCAGCGCAAATCAACCTCATCAAGGTCACTGCAACGATCAACCATATATTCTTCAAGATAATATTGCTGCAGGTTGATCATTGCAGGCATTTGATGATCTTCTTCCGGCAACAGGTCAAATTCATAGGCAAGAGTTTCTCTCAAAAATACCTTGCCATTGTGCCAGTTAATACCCTTTGCAACCATGGGCTTGGCACATCCAAGACGATTCCATATTTCAAGGGCGCGCTTGGCATAGCAGACTGCCCGGGAGCCAATGCTAACGGTATTATTATCGTCCAGAACAACTACCTTTAAACCACGATTGGCACAGTCGAGAGCGGCGGTCAATCCAATTGGGCCAGCTCCTATAACGACAACAGGATGTCGTATAATCTTGCCTGAAAGTTGTTCGTATGACTGTGTGTAATCGAACTCTGGATAGGAATAGGTACTCTGCATTTATCTTCTCCAGGGGGCGCTGAATCGATAGGAAATTGTAACACTACAGTGCCGATGTCTCGCATTCATCAAGGAGTATCGATACGGTTTTGGTACGGTCTGTTCTGATATCTATATTTAGTAACATGCGTTACTAAATAAGCAAAGCGAATTCGGGCATACCTGCTTATTGTTTTGTATTCAAGATTTGTGGTGTTTGATTATCCTGACATGTCAGGTGTGGTTCCATTCAGCTATTTGGTAAGGCTACACGAATTTTAATTTTCGGATGAACCAAATTTCATCCATATTTCTTCAAATATGATCATCTGGTTTTTTCAAATCCTGATTTCTCCGCCTGGCGTTTGGCGCAGCTCTCTCGCAGTATTTTTCCTAATTTAATCAACAGTGCATTTGAAAAATTCAGGCAATGCAACGATAACTTTCAATTATTGGCTAAATAAACAGTGTTGACGACGATTAGTGTAACGTTGTACTAAATTGTGGCGAATGTTATTTCAGGGAGGAAATTATGAATTTTGCAAACCGTATTCTCGGTTCCGTAAGTTTTGCTGTGCTTGTAAGTTTAACAGGCGGCGCGCAAGCAGATATTACCATCACCTACCCCACTGCATGGGACGGCCTGATGAAGCCTGCATTCGAAGCGTTTGAGAAGGCAACAGGTGAAAAAGTTATCGCCACTGTTGTTCCAAAAGAGCTCGACAAGAGAATTAATGTTGATTTTGCGGGTGGAGCGGCAACGGATCTCGTTGTCTATGACAGCTACAGGACCTCGGAATACACCGAGAGCAATTATCTTGCTGATTTGACCGCATATACCGGCGCCTGGGGTGACTGGAACCATTATTTTGGCTCTTTGAAAAGCGTTTCCACGATCGGAGGTGTGGTGCGTGGCATTCCCGTCTACACGGATGTTCGGATGGTTTGGTACAATAACGAAGTGTTGAGCAAGGCTGGCATTGAGACGCCATGGGTTCCAAAAACATGGGCAGATATTCTTGTCGCCGCTGAAACAGTAAAGAAAAATGCTCCCGATGTTGAGTATCCGTTGTATTTCCCTGTAGGAACCAAACTGGGTGAAGC
>JAESRR010000002.1 GCA_016764535.1 Cohaesibacteraceae bacterium
TTCTGTTTTCTTGATATTCAAAAATTCTTTGAGTAATTTAGGTGCATTAATTAATATTTCATCCAAAGTAAAATCACCATTACAACTTCCGATACTTATCTGATTTGAAGGATGTATCGATGGATCTGCATGTTCCATTTGGTTTTGGGGTAATAACTGAGGAAATTCCTCCAGGGTCAGCCTGTTCCGGTCACACAGGACCACGGCGCGGAAGATTGTATTTTCCAGTTGCCGAATGTTCCCCGGCCAGTCGAACTGGCTCAGTATATCCAGGGCCCTTTCATCAAAACCGGTGAGAAGGCGCTTTCCTTCTTCAGCAGAAAAACGCGCCAGAAAATGTCTCGCTAACTCGGGGATGTCTTCACGTCTGTCGCGCAGGGGAGGCACCCGGATGGGGAACACATTAAGGCGATAGTACAAATCTTCGCGAAATTTGCCATCTTTGACCAATTGAATGAGATCGCGATTTGTAGCCGAGATGAGCCTGAAATCAACTTTTACCGGCTTTTTACCCCCCACAGGATCAATTTCGTTTTCCTGTAATGCCCGGAGTAATTTTACTTGCGCGTTAAGAGGCAGTTCGCCGACTTCGTCTAAGAAGAGAGTCCCGCCGTGAGCCTCCAGAAATTTACCGCCGTGTTTTTCAGTAGCACCAGTGAACGCTCCTTTTTCATGACCAAACAAGGTGCTTTCAACAAGGTTCTCTGGAATTGCTCCGCAATTGACAGTGATAAAAGGTTTGCTCCGACGCTCGCTTGTTCCCTGAATTGCACGGGCAATTAACTCTTTACCAACGCCGGATTCCCCTTCGATCAAAATGGGGATATTTGAAGCTGCAGCACGATCTCCCAGTTTCAACACCCGTGCCATCATCGGGCTTTGGGTAATGATATCGCGAAATGTCAGCGTTCCGGATCGACTTTTTTTGAATCGGGCAATTTCGCCCTCAAGAGCGTTGACTTTCAAAGCATTTCGGATGGAGATTTGCAATCGTTCGTGTGACGCGGGCTTTACAACAAAATCAAACGCGCCAGCGCGCATGGCATTGACGACTGTATCAATGCCACCTTTGGAAGTTTGTACTATGACAGGGTGTTCAAAACCCTGTGCAGCCATCCTCTCCAGTACAGCCATTCCGTCGATATCCGGCATTACCAAATCCAGAATTACAAGGGATATTCGCTTGGCTTCAAGCCCGGACAATTTTGCAAGGCCTTCTTCCCCTCCTGTAGCAAGGATTGCATTATATCCCAACCGGGAGACGGCTTCCTGTAACAGGCGTCGTTGAATCGGATCATCATCAATAATTAAAATGGAATGGCTCATAATGTAGTGAAGGCGCCTTTGGGATGGAATTTTACAATAGAGTGACTTTGGCGGGTTAATGACACTTTAAATTCAATTAACAATTCTTGCTTTCCCCGCCGGTTGAACATATTTCTGTGATTGTGAGGGCTAAACTGTTGTTGCCTTATCGCGGATAGGCCAGTGTTGAACAAAGCATCAGCGTTACAACGCTCCAAACCAATGTTTAATTAATTTTCAAAAAAGAGGCCAATAATGGTATCTCCAGTTTCTGTTCAAATTCTGCGGTCTCCTGCCGAACAAGAAAGAGCGAAAAATTTGAATGCTCTGCCGGAATGGGATCTGGGGGATCTTTATCGCGGGATCAAAAGCACGGAGCTTCAGGCGGATCTTGAAAAGGCACGCACGGATGCCGCTAATTTTGCCGACAAATACAAAAGCAAGCTGGCTGATTGTCTTGAAGATGGGCTAAAACTGTCTGAAGCAATAATTTCCTATGAAAAACTGGATGACGCGTTGGGAAAAATAATATCCTTCGCCATGCTGGTTTACACGGGCAACACAGTTGATCCGGAACGGGCCCGGTTCTTTGGTGATATGCAAGCCGCAATAACCGAAATTTCATCGGATCTATTATTTTTTACACTCGAAATGAACCGGCTGGACGACCAGGCTCTGGAAAAAGCTATTGTCTCTTGTAAGGCTCTGGAACATTACAGGCCATGGATTGAGGATCTACGGGTTGAAAAGCCATACCAGCTTGACGATCAGCTGGAAAAACTGTTTCACGAAAAAGCAATGACGGGCCACGCTGCCTGGAACAGATTGTTCGATGACACAATCGCCGGGTTGCGTTTTGAAGTTGATGGAGAAGAGCTGGCTCTTGAACAAACATTAAATCTGCTTGTTGATCGGGACGAAGTTTGCCGCCGCAAGGCTTCCGAGGCAATGGGAAAAACTTTCGAAAAGAACCTTGGTATTTTTTCACTGGTTACCAACACGCTGGCCAAGGACAAGCAGATTTCTGATACCTGGCGCGGGTTCACAGATGTAGCCGATTCTAGACATTTGGCAAATCGGGTAGAAGGCGAAGTCGTGAATGCGCTGGTTGCATCTGTCGAGCAATCGTTTCCTAAATTATCCCATCGGTATTATGCGCTCAAATCCAAATGGTTTGGAATGGAAGCACTCAATCACTGGGATCGAAATGCGCCATTGCCGGATGTACCAGCTGAAAAAATCGGTTGGGAAGAAGCCAAGCATATTGTTCTCGATGCCTATAGCGGATTTGCCCCGGAAATGGCGTCCATCGCTCAAAGATTTTTTGACGAAAACTGGATTGATGCGCCGGTGCGCAAGGGCAAGGCACCAGGAGCTTTTGCTCATCCAACTGTCCCCAGCGTGCATCCATATGTATTGCTGAATTATCAGGGAAAACCCCGGGATGTAATGACACTTGCTCATGAACTCGGACATGGAATTCATCAGGTACTGGCTGGTGAGCAGGGAGCTTTGATGGCACCCACGCCCTTGACATTGGCTGAAACGGCAAGTGTTTTTGGAGAAATGCTAACGTTTAAATCCTTGTTGGCCAAAACCACAAATGTCGCCGAGCGCCGGGCTTTGATCGCCGGCAAAGTGGAAGACATGCTTAATACTGTGGTGCGGCAAGTGGCATTTTACCTGTATGAGCGAAAAGTTCATAATGCGCGGCGGATCGGGGAGCTGACCGCAAATGAAATCTCCAAATTATGGATGAGTGTTCAGGCCGATAGCCTTGGACCGTCTGTACGTTTGGGTCCCGGGTATGAAAATTACTGGGTTTATGTGCCCCATTTTATCCATTCGCCGTTTTATGTTTATGCTTATGCGTTTGGTGACTGTCTGGTAAATTCTCTGTATGCGGTTTACGAGCAATCCGGATCCGGGTTTGAGCAAAAATACATGGATATGCTACGAGCTGGAGGCACCAAGCACCATAAGGAATTGTTGGCACCTTTTGGTCTTGATGCTTCCAAACCGGACTTTTGGAATCAGGGCCTTTCCGTTGTCGAGGGTTTGATTGACGAGCTTGAAGCATTGGAAGGCCAGTAGGTTCCGGCATGAAAAGTAGGTTGGTATTCTAATTATGGGCAATGAGAATAATCGACTTGCCGGGCGTGTAAAAAGATATGCCCGGGTTGGGGTCGGACTGAGTGGAGTTGCTGTGAAACTCGCCGGTACCAGGATATTTGGTGATTCCCGGGACCCTGACAGATTTGCAACTGACCTGGCAAAGGCACTCGGTGGACTCCGGGGTCCATTGATGAAAATTGCACAGTTACTCTCTGCAATTCCTGATGCATTGCCTCCCGCGTATGCGGAAGCGTTAGGCGAATTACAATCCAACGCACCTCCAATGGGTTGGTCTTTTGTAAAACGCCGAATGCGTGCCGAACTTGGCGACGGATGGCAGACAGCATTTGAGGACTTTGATAAAAATTCATCGGCGGCAGCTTCGCTGGGGCAGGTACACAGGGCAGTCCATAAAAACGGTCGGCATCTTGCGTGCAAACTTCAATATCCGGACATGGCTTCGACTGTTGAGGCGGATCTCAATCAGCTCGAAGTCATTTTTGCATTGCATCGAAGGATGCAGGGAGTGATTGATACATCCCAAATTGCACTGGAATTATCGGATCGAATTCGCGAAGAGCTGGATTATATTCGCGAAGCCAAACACATTTTGCTCTACAGAAGTATTTTTCAGTCAGATGAAAGAATACAGGTACCTGAAACATTTCCGGAATTGTCCACTGGCAGATTATTGACGATGGAATGGTTGGAAGGCCGACCGTTGTTGTCATTCCGGGGCCATTCTGCCGAACAGCGTAACAAGCTTGCCGAAATTATGTTTCGAGCATGGTGGATGCCGCTGACCAGTGTTGGCATTATTCACGGAGATCCACATCCCGGCAATTATTCCGTTTTTGGCGAAGATAATCAGGTGGCTGGAATAAATTTGTTGGACTACGGATGTATACGGATTTTTCCCCCACAATTTGTCGGAAGTGTTGTTGCGCTGTACAGAGGTCTTGAGGCTGGCGATGAAGAATTGATTGTATCGGCTTATGAAGCCTGGGGTTTCAAGGGGATAGATCGGGAACTCATTGATATTCTGAATATATGGGCGAGGTTTATCTACGGGCCGATGCTTGACGATCGAAAGCGCAGCCTCGCGGACGGCATAAAACCAGGGCATTATGGTCGAAAAGAGGCCTTTCGGGTACACACTGCTCTAAAGGCGCGCGGGCCACTCACAATACCAAGGGAATTTGTTTTCATGGACAGGGCTGCAATCGGTCTTGGCGGAGCTTTTTTACATTTGGGTGCAGAATTGAATTTCTATCAGTTGTTTCAGGAACAAATTGACGGTTTTGATCTTGATTCTTTGACAGGGCGGCAACAATCTGAAATTGAGCTTGCCGGGCTGTTGTAATGCCGGTTTGGGAAATTTAATCCACACTATTCGATGTTCCAGGACAATTGCTCCGATATGACGCAGGGCATTGTTAGTAAGAACATTGCGTGAAAGGCCCATCGACTTTATAAAAATGTTAAATTGTATTTTGAAAGGGACAAACATGTCTGACCAAAATGATTCTGCAATGGACTACGCCGAGCATGACAAAACATATGCCCGCTTTCTTGGTATGACCAAATACGGTGTGATTTGCACGTTGGTTATTGTTGGCCTGATGGCCATTTTTTTGACCTGAATTGATTAATTCCGACCCGGGCAAACAGGGTACATTCCAAATTTAATATACAGATGGGGGACACAGCGATGAAACTTGCCGTGCCGACAGAAGTCGACAAGGAAGAAACGCGCGTCGCAGCTTCGCCCGATTCCGTAAAGAAATTAACGGAACTCGGATTTGAAGTTGCCATACAGGCCGGTGCCGGAAATAAATCCCGTTTTACCGATGCGGATTTTGAATCTGCCGGAGCCAAAATTTTGAAAACAGCGGCGTCAGTCTATAAAGACGCGGACGTTGTTCTCAAGGTTCGCCGACCTGCATCTGTGGAATTAAAGTATCTGAAAAAACACACTCTGGTTTTTGCCACGATGGACCCGCACGGTCACGAAGATGAAATTGCAGCCATTGCGGCAACCGGTGCAAGCGCATTTGCGATGGAATTGATGCCTCGAATTTCGCGGGCCCAGTCTATGGATGTATTGTCCAGTCAGGCCAACCTGGCGGGTTACCAGGCTGTTATAGATGCATCATTCGAATTTGGTCGCGCTATCCCGATGATGATGACAGCGGCTGGAACAGTTCCTGCTGCACGGGTTTTCGTTATGGGAGCCGGTGTTGCCGGACTTCAGGCGATAGCAACAGCCCGTCGCCTTGGTGCGATTGTGACAGCAACGGATGTGCGTCCTGCATCAAAGGAACAGGTTGAATCTCTTGGTGCCAAATTTGTGGCAGTGGAAGATGAAGAATTCAAACAGGCCGAGACCTCTGGTGGTTACGCGAAACAAATGTCCCAGGCCTATCAGGACAAACAGGCGGAGCTTGTTGCCGCACATATTTCCAAACAGGACATTGTGATTACCACTGCACTTATTCCAGGACGACCAGCTCCAAAACTTATATCCAAAGCGATGATTGCCAGTATGAAACCTGGTTCTGTTTTAGTTGATCTGGCAGTTGAGCGCGGCGGGAATGTTGAGGGTTCAAAACCGGGCAAGGTTGTGGACATTGGCAATGTTCGCATTGTTGGTCACTTGAACGTAAGCGGGAGAATTGCGGCCTCAGCGTCGGCGCTTTACGCCAGGAACCTTTTGGCATTCCTGTCAACGATGGTCGACAAAGAAAAAACCGTGATTGATGTGAACTGGGAAGATGAGCTGGTTTCTGCAACTCTTCTCACCCGCGATGGTGCAATTGTTCACCCGTTGTTTAAGGGTTCCAAGGAAGGGGCGGTAGATAAATGAGCGAACTTTCACCACAGGATGTGCTTGAAAAAGCACGCGCTGCTGCGACTGAAGCCCAACAGGCTGCGGAACATGCGCAAACAGCGGCTCAACAAGCCATGGAGCAGGTCATTCAGCTTGAGAATACACTTGGTGATGCTGCAAGTGCCATATCTGGCGGGGCAATTGATCCATTTGTGTTTCGATTATCGATTTTTGTGCTGGCAATTTTTATTGGATATTTTGTTGTTTGGTCGATTACACCGGCATTGCATACACCGCTGATGTCGGTCACCAATGCAATTTCCTCGGTGATAATTGTCGGAGCCCTGCTTGCAGTAGGAGCCGAAGTTGTTGATGCAGATGGTGGCATTGCAAAATGGTTCGGATTTTTCGGACTAATGCTTGCTGCCGTGAATATATTTGGCGGATTTCTCGTCACCCAGCGCATGCTTGCCATGTACAAGAAAAAAGTAAGGTAGGGAGCTGAATCATGTCCGCTAATATTACGGCACTTCTTTATCTTATATCCGCCATCCTCTTCATTATGAGCCTGCGCGGGTTGTCGAGCCCCGAATCATCTCGAAGGGGCAATTATTATGGTATGATCGGCATGGCTATTGCTGTGGCGACCACACTTGTTAACGCGTCTCCTTCGGCTACCGACTGGGTTATGATTACGATCGCATTTGTGATTGGCGGTGGCGGCGGCGCAATCGTGGCACGACGCATTCCGATGACCGCAATGCCACAGCTTGTTGCAGCTTTTCATTCTCTTGTTGGACTTGCTGCGGTGCTTGTTGCTGCGGCAGCCCTTTATGCACCGTCTGCATTTGGAATTGGCAGCACAGGGTCGATTACAGGTGCGAGCCTGCTGGAAATGTCGATTGGTGCAGCCATTGGTGCGCTGACATTTACCGGCTCTGTCATTGCTTTCTTAAAGCTTGACGGGCGTATGTCGGGTTCTCCGATCATGCTACCTGCAAGACATCTGATAAATATCGCCCTTGGCGTATTGTTGGTTGTTCTGGTCATACTGTTCATGGATTCAGAGAGTTATGCATTGTTCTGGGCCATAACCGGAGTGGCTTTGCTACTTGGCATCCTGTTGATCATCCCGATCGGGGGCGCTGATATGCCAGTTGTCGTGTCGATGCTGAATTCATATTCGGGTTGGGCAGCGGCAGGTATCGGCTTCACACTGGGAAATACCGCATTGATCATTACCGGTGCGCTGGTTGGTTCCTCCGGTGCCATTTTGTCCTACATAATGTGTAAGGCGATGAACCGGTCGTTCATTTCGGTGATTCTCGGTGGATTTGGTAATCTGGATTCAGCTTCTGCAGCTGGAGAGACAGAACAAAGACCCGTCAAACTGGGTGCGGCTGAAGATGCAGCTTTTATCTTGAAAAATGCGTCAAAGGTCATAATAGTTCCTGGATATGGAATGGCAGTGGCTCAGGCTCAACATGCTTTGAGAGAGATGGCTGACAAGCTAAAGGCCGAGGGCGTGGAAGTGAAATATGCCATTCATCCTGTTGCGGGTCGTATGCCAGGTCATATGAATGTTCTGCTGTCCGAAGCCAATGTTCCCTATGACGAGGTGTTTGAACTGGAAGATATCAATTCCGAGTTTGCCCAGGCAGATGTTGCGCTGGTGATAGGTGCCAATGACGTCACAAATCCGGCGGCGCGGGATGATCCCACTTCACCAATTTATGGAATGCCTATTCTTGACGTTGATAAAGCAGGTACATGCCTGTTTATGAAGCGTTCTCTTGGGGCAGGATATGCCGGGATCGAAAACGAGCTGTTCTACCGTGACAAAACCATGATGCTTCTATCTGATGCAAAAAAGATGGTCGAGAATATCGTCAAGGCACTTGATTAATCCGCAAGTAAAATGAAGTTAAAAAGCCGCGTGTTGGGTGACCATCACGCGGCTTTTGGTATTTTTAAATAATCGAATTCCGCCAGTCTTTATCCAAACCGGTATTGCAAAGCGGAGATCCAGCTACGTTGGTTTTCAGGATGTACGTTTGTAATTCTTTGTGCGGTCGGCACCTTCGCGAGCGGGCTGGTACCCTGGATTGATTCCCAACGCCCGTTTGTAGGATTTGTTGGCTTTTTTCAAAATGCCAAGCCGTTCCAGTGCCAGACCCTGGTTTGTCCAGGCGCGGTAGTTATGGCGATCTATCTTGAGTGCCTGACTTATGTCAGACAGCGCAGCCTGTTGATCATTAAGCGCAAGATAACTGGCACCACGAGCGTTAAACGAATCAGCGATGCGGGCATTTCTGCTGAGAGAAGCCGTGTAGTCGTCAATCGCCTGATTGTGGTTTCCACGTGCCTGATAGATATTTCCGCGATTGTAGTAAACCTGTGCGCTTTGTGTGCCCAGGGAAATGACCTGATTGTAGTCGGCGATCGCAGCGTCCAGCTGACCACGCTCCCGGTGGAGGTTGCCGCGTCCAATCAATGCAGCTTCGTAAGCTGGATTGATTGCCAGTGCCTGATTGTAATCCTGCAAAGCAGCTCCAGGGTTACCTGTTCTGCGATAAATTAGCGCTCTATTGGCAAATGCTTGATAATAAGATGGGTTTATACCGATTGCAGCAGCAAAATCCTGCAAAGCGGCCGGGTAATTGCCAGCGCGCCCATAAGCCGTACCACGTACATTATACGCTTC
>JAESRR010000283.1 GCA_016764535.1 Cohaesibacteraceae bacterium
GCTGCTTGGCGGAAATGTATTACCGGATCTGCGCGGTGAATTCCTTCGCGGCTGGGATGACGGGCGCGGTGTTGATAGTGGACGTGGGTTGCTGGCTACGCAGTCAGGACAGAATGAAGCGCATAGTCACGGTGCCGGGTCTTTACAAGTTCCGCTAAGGGTCACTGGCAACAACGGTGTAAACAAAGCAAGAGGTTACCAGACAAATGATGCAGCGAATAACTACCATAATGTCATCGGAACAACAGCATCATCTGGCGGCACTGAAACTCGTCCCCGCAACATTGCTGTTCTCTACATCATCAAGGCAAGCGCATGACCACAAAAATTCAAACAGGTATGATTGACGGGCTGGATGAAGCTCTGAAGAACTCCGCAGGTATTGTGCGGGTCAGCGAAACCAACATCAGGGAGGATTTCATCCTTTGGGGTTTGAACGCGACCATTACAACGGATGTCGCTGCGAATACTCTCGATAAGGGCAGTGACGCCGGGTTTGCAAATGGAGACCGGGTTCAGCTGGAAACAACCGGGACATTGCCGGGCGGGCTGGCGCTGGCAATAGATTATTACATTGTCGGGATCACTGGTAACACATTGCAGCTCGCGACCAGCTATGGCGGCGCGGCGGTTGATTTGACCGATGCAGGTACCGGTGTTCATACGCTTTATGTCTGCRTCAATGGCGARATAACCGGGCCGATGATYATTGAAGATGGCGTAACGGTCACCATCAAGGACGGCTGCAMTTTGGTGGTGGTGTGATGGCAGGATCATTAATCGCAGGAACCATCGTTGATGAGAAYGGCAAACCGGTCGATCTAACCGGGCAGGAGGGTGCGAAGGCCTGGGCCAATCTGAATGGTGTTGGAACAATTGCAATTCGGGATAGTTTTAATATTTCCAGTGTGACGGATATTAACACTGGAAATTACACGTTCAATTTTACCAATGGGATGAATGGAATTGACTTTTCTGCAAATGTCTCTGGGTCGGATAACAATGCTGGAAATTATTATACTCATGCTCACGGTTACGGGTATTCACCAAACAGCGTTAGCGCTACATCCGGTGCTGCCACCTCTAGTTCGCATTTGGGAGTTGATGTTTTGATTGTCGAGATTGCTGTTTTCGGGAGGCTCGCATGAGTGAATTCCAATTCAGGCGGGTGAAAAACCCCGATACCGGCGAGACAATCTCCACTGAAAACCTGATCGCTGGTGCAGTGAAAGCGTGGGCGAATTTACAAGGCAATGGCACCATTGCGATACGGGATAGTTTCAATATTTCCAGCGTCGTCGATGGTGGCAATGGTTTTTATACTTTCAATGTGACGTCTGCGATGTTGAACAATCTTTACAGTCATTTTTCCGGACTTGGCGATGATGCGGCGTACCAGTGGACTTTGTTTGGCAGGGATAAACAGGCAGGTTCAATTAAACTGAACACTCAAAGATCGTACACGGGCGGCGTAAACACAAATGAAGATGTCGTCCATCTTTCCTTGTGTTTTATGGGGAGGCTCGCATGACAACACGATTAACAGGCGAAGGAATTGAAACGCCTTTGCTTAATGGCAAGGCACCCGAAGAAGGCAAAGCGGTTTCATGGGCCAGCTTGAACGGGATCGGCGTGATTGCGGTTCGAAATAGTCTCAACATTGCAAGCGTAACGGATTTTGGAACCGGACAAGTTGAATTTCACTGTGCAGCAACAATGGCTGATGCAGATTATCATGCATCCAGCGGACTGTATGGCTGGAATGGTTTTTTGGCCTTCCCGACAACTACATCAATCAAGGTGTATTGCGGAAACGTCTCACATTCATACACCGACGCCAATCCTGTCTGGATGCAGACGATGGGAGCATTGGCATGAATGCGCAAACTCCGATTGGCCATATCACGCCCACGCAATTGCAGACGGTTACCCTTTGGGAACGCCTTGCGTTGATGAAACAAATTCTGGAACCGGTGCAAACTGAATTACGGGTGGTGTTTGAAGATCACCACACACCTGATGAACCTGCGAAAATATTGGTACCGGACCCAAACTGGATGGCGCTTGCCATGCGCGGGCATATTGTCCCGACAATTGACGCCTATCTCAATCTGCCGCTCATTCAGGTTTACGAGAAAAATGGTATCGAGATCCCCTTCAAAATTATGGGTATTGATGCAGCTTCAAAGCGTTGGGATATGGATCGGCNNRGSKTTACNANTACAKSGGYGARACCGTCGAGAAAWCCCACASRCTWCATWCRGCRSRRACMYTKCCRCCGATGWMYGAAGARCAGGCRMTKGAATATCTGTTGATGATGAATGTTCCATWTCACGTATGGGGYGAYMGMCAATCMAACCGGCTGCGCTTYAAGRTTTGYCACGTYAATCARGTSCCKTCAGATCGTTTGTTCAGAAATACCTGGGARATGATTCAGTAACAAGCATGTCGGATCGGCAGCCTTGGTAACCCTGACCGGTTTTGTTTAGCCWTGCAYWCATYTTCAATTTNTTCAGARCCAGTCAGCGAAACCTGCTGGRTTACAGGGATGACACATGACMATTTCATCGCTTGATAGTAAATCCGGCCCATATAACTGGGATGGATCATCTGCCGAATTYGCCTACACYTTYCGCATYRTCGAAGYRWYCCATCTGMRYGTATTGTATACYGATGMYGAMGGTGYYGAWCAWTTATTGSTGYTGAACGATCACTACAYCGTYGGCGGTGARGGTGTGGATGRCGGCGGCAATRTTTCAATGATCGCCGATGCTTCACGGMTYGGCAAAATTACCATTTTRCGCAATCCGCCTTTTACCCAGGAAACGGATTTACAAAACCAGGGTGCATTTCATGCCCAATCGGTGGAAGACCGGTTTGACCTCCTGACGATGCAATCGCAAGCTTTAAAAGAAGAAGTTGGGCGTAGTGTCAAGATACCGGCGAGCTCATCCATTGCCGGAGTTGATCCACTGATTGCAAATGTCTCGCGACTGGTTGATAGCGCAGATAGTATGGATATTCTTGCCGGTGTTTCCGGGGATGTAACTATAGTCGCGGGGATATCGACAGATGTTTCAACTACGGCCGGGATGGCACTTGAAGTTCAGTCGTTTGCAAAAATTTATCTCGGCCCTCTGKYCTCGGATCCTGCCACCCGTAATGACGCATCCGCTCTTGTTGAAGGTGATTTGTTTTTTCACTCGGGCATTAAGCAACTTAAGGTTTACAATGGTACAGCCTGGGTTAATTCAACCGATCAGGCCTTGAATATCACGTCCGGGGTTTTCTCCGGTGACGGGGTGACGACCACTTTCACGATGTCGGTAATTGCAGCGTTGGCTGTAAACGTGCTGGTGGAAGTTGACGGGGTTATTCAACAAAGTTCTGAATATATAGTGTCCGGTGCTGATTTGGTTTTCGATGTAGCTCCTGGAGTTGGCGCGAATAATATTGAGGCACGAATATTCTCAACCACAGCGGAATTGATGGTTCCGACGAATGGTTCTGTTGGCGCATCGCAGATAAATGGTGCGGATAAGGTAGCGATCCGCACGCTGCTGGATGTGCCAAGAAACGCAGATATACCAGCGGATCAAAGCGCGGCGGTGGGCTCCCTTGATTTCCGTCTGGATCTGATGGAGGCGGTTGCGAAAAACCGGGTGCAGAACTGGATAGACTATTACGCTTCATATGCTGCCAGTAATGACAGGCACATAACGCCACTCGACACAACAATTACGCCAATACAGCTCAATGCGAAGATTGATGTCAGCATCATGCTGTCATGTGAGCGTCATCATGACGGTGCTTTTTATCTCAAACGGTTTAACCCGGACGGCACTTCTCAGGAAGTTGGAACAGCAGCTTCGTCAGGTGCGCGAGCAATTGGCATTGTAGCTTCACCATATGACAACGACCTTGCCAGCACTCCGGTAAATATCAATATCCGTTTTTGCGACACGATGGGCGAAATAGGAGCCTACCGGTATGAGCTTTGGGTGCGTAGTGGCAGTAGCTTCGCTTTAGCGCTCAATGGGACAATTAATGACAACGACTCAAGTTCACATGAGCGCGGGTCTTCTCTCTGCATTCTTCAGGAGTTATTGGTATGAAATACGTGATTGTACACAATGGCTTCGCTGATGAAATCCATGATAAATCGGTTGATGGGGCCATTCAATGGTCTGGTGATATCGGGCCGGGTTGGTCGTGGGATGGAGGCATGTTTGTCAAACCAGATCCGACAATTGACGACGTGAAAGCCGAATGTCTGAAACGTCGCAAACTGGCGATAGGTCTTGAGGAAACAGCCAGTAAATCAGAACTGGATTACAAGCGGTCCACGGGTATGGAGGACGTTATCGCCTTGCAACATATCCTGATTACAGGCGGTACACTGACTACTGATCAGCAAACACGCGTGGCACAGCTTGAACAACGCAATACAGACCTTGGCCTTGTTCGTGAAAAGTCCAACGTGCTGCAGATCAGGGACCCAATACCAGCCGATTTCACAGACAATAAATGGTGGAACGCATGACCACAAAAATTCAAACGGGCATGATTGAAGGGCTTGATGGAGCTCTTAAAGGCTCCGCTGGAATCGTGCGGGTAAGTGAATCCAACATCAAAGAGGATTTCATTCTCTGGGGTTTGAATCAGATCGTCACAGCTGACGCTACGGCCAACACACTCAACAAGGGCAGTTATGATGGTTTTGGTTCAGGCGACCGGGTACAGCTGGTAACAACCGGGCCGATGATCTTTGAGGATGACGTGACCGTCACCATCAAGGACGGCTGTACATTGGTGGTGGTGTGATGGCTGGATCAATAATCGCAGGCACAATCGTTGATGCAGACGGAAAGCCGGTTGATCTAATCGGGCAGGAAGGTGCGAAAGCATGGGTAACATACCAGCAATTATCTGCACAATCTATTGAAGACAGCCTGAATATTACAAGTGTGATTGACAACGCCACAGGGGCTTCAACTCTTTCATTCATCAATTCTTTTTTAAATAACAGTTACGGCCTCGGATCACTTGGTGGTTATGTATCAGGGAACCCCGTTACAAATGTAATCGAGCCTTTGGGCAACAAAGTGACAGGAGGTTATCGCGTTATATCAACTCATCATGCTGGCGGCGCTCAGGACAGCGATCATTGTTCAGAAGTCATCTTTGGGAGGCTTGCATGAGTGATCTTGATTTCAGACGGATGAAAAACCCCGACAACGGCGAGTCATTAGGCACCAATTATCTGATCAATGGCACTGCCAAAGCGTGGGCAAATATTAACGGCACCGGCACCATTGCCGTGCGAGACAGTCTCAATATTACCGGTGTCACAGATAATGGCACAGGTGATTATACATTTGTTTTTTCAAATTCGATGCTTGATCCAAACTTTATATTTATGGGGTCAAGAGGTTCCGGCGCTCCAGGGGGAATTAGTGACATTGATGTATCCCGGATTGACCAGATAGTGACCGGCGGACGGTTTGAGGCGGTGAGGGGAAGTTCGAATACGGTGACTGACTTTGCGATTGTGCAGGTCATGGTTATGGGGAACCTCGCGTGAGTAAACTTCAATTAAATGAACTAAAAGCCCCCAATACCGGCGCGACGATTGGCACCGAATATTTGATCAATGGTACGGCGAAAGCCCTGACGCGATGGAATTCAAGTTTTGTATTGCTTTCCAGTTTCAATAATTCGTCGTTTACAGACCTGGGCACCGGGCGCATCAGGATTAGTTTCACCAACGCGTTTACCGGCGTTGATTATTGTGTCTCAGGTACTGCTGCGAATGGAACTCCAGCAGCTTTCGACGTGGATGTGGAAGCTGCATGGCTGGCAACTTCGTGTGTTGTGCGAACAGTAAATCATCAGGCTTTGGCTGATTGTGCTGGTTGCGGTGTTTTTCATGGAACACTGGCATGACATCACGCTTATCAAGCACCGGTATTGAAACCCCTCTAATAAATGGCAAGGACCCAGGCGAAGGCAGGTCGGTTGCCTGGGCGAATTTGAATGGCACTGGGGCAATTGTGCTGCGAGATAGTTTAAATATTTCGAGCGTCACGGATAATGGTACAGGCGATTACACATTCATTTTTTCGTCCGCGATGGTAAATTCAATCTATTGCGCGGTTCCTTCTGCAATTGATGTTGGAACAGGTCGCGGGACACTTTCAAAAGATACATACATAGCTTCTCCAAATAGTTTTGAGCAACCTTTGGCGTTACCAATGGAGTTGATGTTCTGGCAAATGATTGTGAATTTGTATTGCCAACAATTTTCGGCCCGCTGGCCTGACAACTCTCGCGCCTTCACCGGTGCTTCGAACACCTTCCCAGGCCACGTCGATCCGCCCTGCGGAATCCTGAACTCACAAATAGTGACAATCACATCACATGGGAGACAACCCGATGACAAAGATACTTCCGGCATCAATGATCGATATTGGCGGTCAAATTCTGACCAGCCAGGATCTGAATATGCCCAAAGACAAATTATTCCGGGATCACTGGTTTGTTGACCCATCTGCCTCCAAAATTGTTGAAGAACCGATAGAGGCTTGTCGTCGACAGTTTTGTGATCAGTTGCGTCAAAAACGGGAACGGTACTTTGCCGACCATGATCTGGTGATTATGCGCCTGACCCGTAAAAAGGAAATCGCCGGGTCGTTGTCGATCGTGGAAAAGGCAGAGTACAAATCAGCTGAAGCGTCCTGTCAGGCACTGCGAGACATCACGGTCCATCCAGCCATCGCTGCGGCGCAAACATCTGATGATTTACGCAAACTGGATTTACTACCAGGAGCCTGACATGTTTGGATTGTTAATTTCAAAAGGGCTGGCGATGCTCCTCAAATTTGGTCTTGGTGGCATCATTGATAAAGCCATGGATCATATGCAACGGCGTGCTGAGCTTGAAAATGACCGTGATCGCGTCAAGACGCAAGCAAAGGTTGAAGTGGTCAAACAGATTGTTGCGGAAAGCAAAATTCTGGCTGATTACAACAGAGCCAAACTTTCGTTCCCCTGGTTCTGGCTGTTTGCAGCGATGTTCATCATGCCACTTGGGTTATGGTGGGCGGCTGTCTTGATGGACAGTATTTTTGATTTTCCGTTTCAGGTGGCAGATCTGCCCAACACACATATGCGCGCGTGGGCCGGGGACATGATCAAATGGATATTCTTTGTCGGAGGTGGTTCGGCATTCTTCAAATTTATGGGTAAGTGATGACCAGGGAAGACAGAACCGGAATTGAACAACAATTGGGGCAGGTACAGGGCCATCTGGGCCAGTTGACCGATCTGATCAAGGACCAGGCCGCACAGTCAACCCGATCCCGTCGCCAGCTATATGACAAGATTGATGGAATGGACAAAACAATCACAGGTCTTGGTCATCGTTTGCAGACACTGGAGCAAAGTTTTGTCGGCATGCAACCAACGCTGCAGGAGTTCGTTACGTTCAAGGAGCGCGCCCGGGGTGCAGGTATGCTCGGGCGGGTATTGTGGGTGAGTGGTGGGGTTGTTCTGGCGAGTGTGTCCTGGGTGGTTACCCAGGCTGCGGACCTGTTTACCAAAGGCTGAAACGGGACCTCACACTGCTGTAACTGCCCCGTCAAATGTCAGCTCAATTTGATGATGAATCCAGGTTTTCAGGCGATTGAGAGCCATGGAATTCACATTATTGCGGGCATGGATCAATCCATATCGGGAGCCGTCCGGTTTAAATCCCAAAGGTGCGACCAGCCGCCCGGCGCGGATATCATCGATTGCCAGAACCGCCGGGCACATCGCGATGCCGAGGCGGTTTATGGCAGCTTCAATCGTTAAAAAATGATGGTCCATTATCAGAGTCTCACTGGTGCGTTGAATCTCTGGATGTTGTTTGTACCAATCGGGCCATGCGTCCATGCGGGTTCGTGACAATAAAGCTGTATAGGTTCCCGGACTGAAATCCTTTTCCAGATCCGGATGCATAACCGGCCCGGTTTCCTCGTTAAAAAGCGGTTCCACAACCCAGTCCGGATCAAGGGGAAAATCCAGTCTGCGTAACGCAAGCCCAATGCCATCACGATGAAAATCAAAACTTCCCCCGCCCACAGACAGATGCACCGGACATTCCGGGTTGTTGAGCTGAAAATCACCCAGTCTGGATATCAGCCATCGCATCGCCAGCGACCGCTCACAGGAAAAAACCACCGGGCCAGAGGTGTCAGTGGCTCTTATTGATTGCAGGGTTTCGTCAATCAGGGCAAATGCCTGGGTTGTTGCGCGGGCAAGCGCTTCTCCATCAGCTGTGATTGCGATGCCGCGCCCACTGGACATAACCAGATCAACATCGATGGCACGTGCCAAATTACCAACACGGCGACTAACGGCACCGTGTGTGAGTGATAATTCATGCGCTGCGGCACGCACTGATCCCAATCGGGCCACGACTTCAAAGGCACGTAAATCATCAAGCGAGGGTATATCCGAACGTTTCATTGGTGACTATATATCACCAATTTTCGTCTGATAATAGCGCTTTTGCGGTTTGATTAGATTGTTATTGTCACGATATGATTTCAAATGAACAATCAGTTTCCAGTGGTCCGCATAAAATTCGCATTCTGGCGGATGATTTAACCAGTGCTGCTGATGCTATAAATCCATTCATCCTGTCTGGTATGAATGGATTGATCCGGCTTTGGCCACATTCAGGCCAGTGTGAAGCACATCATGATGCGATTGCTCTTGATCTGGATACGCGAAATTGCGATGTCGAGGGTGCCGTGGAACGTACCAGATTAGCGGTGGCGAATGTTGGCAAGGATACATGCCTTTTTCTGACGATAGATTCTACTTTGCGCGGTCATGGCATGGCTGTTATCACAGCTGCGTTTGCTGCAAGCGGACACCAAAAAAT
>JAESRR010000222.1 GCA_016764535.1 Cohaesibacteraceae bacterium
GCGACGATATGCGGTGGTCGCACGATCTCCAATTGGAACCGGGCGAAGCATTTCGCGCATTTCATCAAGCGCCCATTTGAGATTGATTGCTGTTGGACGGGTTTTGTGAAGTATGTCCCAGACTGCATCAAGGGATGTATCGGAAGGGTCTTCGTTCATGGCTATCGCAACGCCATATGCAGCAGTCACACCGATGAGTGGAGCACCCCGCACCCACATATCCCGGATTGCGGTGGCGATGCCGTTAACCGAACTGACGGTTTCAATCCGAAAATCATGGGGTAACCAGCGCTGGTCAATAAGATCGACAGATTTCCCATCTTTGTTAAGCCAGATGGTGCGGTAATGACGGTCACCTACTTTCAAGTTACCAGCTCCTTTTCAAGTCGTTCTGCAAGTGCGTTTATTTCATCGATACTACAAACCAGATTGCAATTAACTGCGAGATGTCGCCCAAGTTTCAATGCTTTTGTCTCACATGTTGCGCGCTTATCGAGATCTGTGATTGTTTCAAAATCAGCATTATGTGCCAATCCAAGTATTCGGCGGTGAATTTCAACTCCGGCAAAACCTTGCAGATCAATCCAGATTTTGTGCAAAACCTGATCAAGCGCCTGTTCCGAGCCCAGGGTATCACCCTGATCTTCAAAAAGTTCTTTTTGGTACAGTATTCCGGTACGTTCTGTACGCCAAAGAGTGGTGAATTCAGTTTTGAATTCTTTCCAGGTATCTGCGATCACTTCCAATAAATATTGCCGCATATGTTCCCGGTCATTATCGGTCTCGTGCCCAGCCTGTGAGAAATATGACATCCAGAAATTAGCAAGTAACATTCCAATATCAAACGCCATGGGGCCGTAGAAAGCGAATTCGGGATCGATAACGCGGGTCTCATTGTCAGTCACCATGACTGAACCCGAGTGTAAATCACCGTGTAACATGGTCTCGGAATTTGTGGCAAACAGATGTTTGAGGCACTGTGCAGCAACTTTCAAATCTCTGTCGGCCCTTAGTTCTGCAACAATAGTATCCAGTTGGGGAGATGTATGCCGGTTACGGGGGGCATCGTAATAAGGCTCGGAAAAAACGAGGCACTCGGTGATGTCACAGATTTCAGCATTATCCGCAAAAAGTGCCAGATCATCTTTCCGTTCGCGCTGTGGCATCGATAAATCTGATCCGCGAAACAATGTTCGTGCAAGGAAATGGCCAAGATCTTTGGCAATGCGCGGGAGTTGCCTACCTTCAATTAGCGCATAGCGTAAAATAACATGAGGCGAGAGAAATTCCATGATGATTATGGCTTGTGTCTCGTCAAAATGGAACACTTGGGGGACACGTCCCGGATCACGTATTTCTTCACGTTTGAGGGCGTGATACTCGAAATATGATCGTTTAAGAGGCAGCGGCCAGCTATCACCAACAAGCCGGACATAGGGTAAAGCCTGTTTGACGATTACCTTGCCAAGTGTACCTTCAACAATGAAAACCAGATTAAGATTTCCATCTCCAACTTCCTGAACTTCCCATTGTGAAAAGTCAGCGCCTATGTGCTCGCTCATCGAAGAACAAGAACCCAGTCGTTCTGGCAATGTATCAATGCTCAGGGCTTTAAAATCCGAATTTTCGGTCATCTGCTTCCTCCCGAACCATACAATAATTCGTCTTTATCTTGATGCGTCTCCTTCCTTGGTAAGTCAATGAAGTGTCATATGTCAATGCTCTTGACAATTGAATAGATTGCGTCCTAGCATTGGGACATGGGAGGAACTGATGGTCGAAGAACCGGTTTTCCGCATTCGAAATATGCAAAAGTCATTTGGCGCAATTCAGGTTCTGAATGGTGTTGATCTGACCTTGAACGCCGGTGCTGTTACGGTGCTAATGGGTGCCAATGGAGCTGGCAAATCCACTCTTGTGAAAGTCGTCAGCGGTGTTTACAGGATGGATGCTGGAGAGGTGGCCCTTGCGGGTGAAAAATTTGCCCCCCGATCCCCTGCCGAAGCGATCCGTGCGGGGGTTGTTACTGTTCACCAAAGTATCAATGACGGTGTTGTGCTGGACCTGGATGTTGCGACAAATCTCACACTCGATCGATTAAGTGGAGCAGGAACAAAACTGTTTTTCAATCCTCGCCGTGTGCGCAGAGAAGCCCAAAAAGTTGCGGATCGTATGGGATTGAATTTCGATATGGGCGCAACAGTCGGGGATCTGTCGCTCGCGGATCGTCAGATGGTGGCGGTTGTCAGGGCCATGGCTCATGAACCCCGGGTTCTCATCCTTGATGAACCAACATCCTCTCTTTCCAGCGTCGAAGCCAACCGTCTATTTGATTTAATTGATCTACTTCGGTCGCATGGCGTGGCAATTCTATATATCTCCCATCGGATGTCGGATATCCGGCGGCTTGCCGACAGTATTGTAAGTCTGCGCGATGGGAAAATCTCGGGTGAATTTAACGGTCCCGATCTGGATTTTGGTGGCGCAGTTGATGCGATGCTGGGACGCAAAATCAGTCAGGATCAAGTGGTGGTTCAGGATGGGGGCAAACCAGTGTTTGTCGCCAACAATCTTTGCCTGGAACCTGGAGCTCAACCGTTTGATTTGACATTGGGTGATGGTGAAATCGTTGCTGTTACCGGTCTCGTTGGTGTCGGAAAAACAGCTCTTGCCGAAATGTTATTTGGTGTGCGTACCTGCACACAGGGTCGTATGGTGCTGGATGACAAACCCTATTCACCGCGGTCGTCCCAACAGGCGATCAAGTCCGGGGTGTTTCTTGTTGCTAAAGACCGATCAGTGAGCGGGATTGTTCCGGATTTCAACATTTATGAAAATACAAGTTTGCCATTTTTGAAACAAATTTCAAATTTCGGCATTGTGAACAGAAAATCCGAGCGGGCAGAGGCGCGGGAGCAAATTTCATCTCTTGGCATTGTATGTCAATCCGAACTGGATGAAATGCACACACTATCCGGCGGCAATCAGCAAAAGGTGATGGTGGCTCGCTGGCTTGGTCATGCATCCCGATTGCTTATTCTTGATGAACCATTCCAGGGCGTGGATATCGCGGCCAGGCGGGACATTGCCAACAGACTGCGTGGATCTGCAAAAGGTCGGGCAACGCTTGTTTTTATGACGGAACTCGATGAGGCCTTTGAAATCGCTGATCGTATTTTGGTCATGTCAGAACATACAATTGTCGGAGAACACAGGAATGCTGACGTCGATATCGACAGGCTTCTTGTCGAGATTTCCGGTCTGCATGCAGAGGCCTCTCCATGAATAAAACAACAACAGGGACCGCCATGGCCTCCGAAACATCGTTGAATTCCACTCCGGCTTTGCAAAATGTCAGGGTTCTGACCTTGCGTGATCATGCCATGCGTTATGGTTTTCTGGCCCTTTTGTTTGGTCTCGTGGTTTATTTCAGCATTGCTGCGGATGGCTTTGCTTCACCAATCAGTGCTGTTTTTATATTTCAGTCCGTTTCCATCACCGGTATTCTTGCTCTTGGCGTAACTGCCACACTTGTGGTCGACGGGTTCGATTTGTCCATTGGCTCGGTTGCAACTACGTCAATGATGACCTCTTCCTATGTGATGGTTGTGTTGGGCGGGGATGCAACTTCAGCTGTGCTGGCATGTCTTGCAATGGGAATTCTTGTCGGTTTGGTGAACGGTATTTTGATTGTTTACATGCGTGTACCTGATCTGCTTGCTACACTTGGAATGATGTTTCTTCTGGTTGGTTTGCAGCGTATTCCGACACAGGGTCGTTCAATTGCTACAGGCATGACATTGCCGGATGGCACTGTCGCGACTGGAAAATTCTCTCTCGAGTTTCTAGCCCTTGGTCGACATCGATTCGACGTTTTCCTGCCAAATTTTCTTCCTGTCTCCGTCGTCATTCTTGTTGTTCTATCAATTCTGATCTGGTTCTTCCTTGAATATACCAGATATGGGCGGATGATGTATGCGGTGGGGTCCAATGAACGCGCGGCACAGCTCGCAGGAGCGCCGGTTCGCGTCTACAAAATCTGGGCCTATGTCATTTCGGGCGTATTTGCCTCCATCGGCGGCATTCTTCTTGCTGCACGGATAGGACGCGGCGATATAGCTTCGGGAAACAACCTTTTGCTTGATGCGGTCGCCGCCGCTCTCATCGGGTTCGCTGTTTTGGGGGTTGCCAAACCAAACGCATTTGGCACCGCTGTTGGCGCTGTATTTGTCGGTGTTTTATTACAGGGGCTCACGATGATGAATGCTCCCTATTACACCCAGGACTTTGTAAAGGGCGCGGTTCTTGTCGTTGCCCTTGTCTTTACTTTCGCCCTCTCAAGACGAAGCCGATAACAGAAATATATTTAGACGAACGACCCACCAACCGGAGGAATCAACATGAGTTTTTCACGTAGAATTCTGGGCAAAATGGCCATTGGCCTTCTTGCTGTAACAACTTTGAGCGGAACTGCATTTGCTGCAGAAATGCCCAAACCATTTGACAAGCCAGGCGAAATAAAAATTGCTCTTGTGCGCTATCTTTCTACTGGTGATTTCTTCCAGGCATATCTCGCTGGTGTCGAAGCACAGTCTGCTGCTTTGGGAGTGGATTTGCGTATATTGGATAGCCGCCAGGATGCAGCGCTCCAGGCAGATATGGTTGATCAGGCAATCGCGCTTGGTGTTGATGGCATTATTATTCAGCACGGTTTGACCGAAGCTATTAAAGATGCCGCGCAGCGTGCCGTAGATGCTGGCATCAAGGTTGTCGCTTTTGATGTAAACGTCGAGAACCCTGCAATTCCCCAAATTGAACAGTCTGATCGTGATCTTGCACGCCTGGCTCTGGAACAGGCGATTACTGATAATGGTGAGAGCTGGAAGGCTGGATATGTCTATGTAGCGGGAATTGCACCTCTTGATCGACGTGATGAAACGTGGATCGAATTTAAAAAACGTTATTCAGGCATCAATGAAGTCGCGATGTTTGGTACGCTGGACAATCCAATCGCCAATTCTGTTGCCAATCAGGCTCGTTCGGTTCTTACTGCCAATCCCGACATTCAGGTGATGTTTGCGCCATATGATGAATTTGCAAAAGGTGTAAAGATTGCGGTTGATGAAGCCGGATTAACATCCAGCGTGAAAATCTATTCCGCCGACATCTCTACATCAGATATATCAGCAATGCGAGAAGCTGGTAGTGCATGGGTTGCAACTGCGGCCACCAATCCGGCCGTTGTTGGTCAGGTATCGGTACGGGCACTTGCAATGTTGCTGGCGGGAGAAGATCCTGGTCACAACGTGATTGTACCACCTACGCTGATCACACAGTCACAGCTTAATGATAATGACATCAAAAATATGCAGGAACTGTCTGCAAAACTTCCACAGTTTGCTCATGCGGATGTTGCAATGCCAGCATGGATGCCACTCCCGTAAACTGGTCAAAATATAGAAAAAAGGGCGGCTGGCGAGCCGCCCTTTTTTTGTCCATCCGGTTCCGCACTGGAACCAGTCTCTATCTATCTTAATGCTGCTGAAATATTGCCACCGTCAACTGTTGTCACATCTGCTGTTGTACGTTCCGCCAGAGCCTGGTGTACAAAAGCCTGTGCTACATCATCTGCTGTCACTTCTCTTTGCAACAGATTACCCGCCATATAGTCCTTAACGGACAGGCCACGTGCACCGGAGCGATTGGCAATCATATCCTCATCCAGAAGACCGGACCGAATGCGGTCAGCATTGACTGCATTGGATCGAATGCCATCAGCGCCGTGCTCGAGTGCATATTGCCTGGATAAAAACAGTGTGGCAGCCTTGGGAAGACCATAGGCGCCAAAATTGGCTCCAGGATTCACAGCCTGTTTGCTGGCATTGAACAGCAATACACCACCGGTACCCTGGGCTTTCATTATCCTGACTGCATTTTGCGCGATCATTTGATGGGAGAAAAAATTCAATTCAAAACTCTTGCGCAATACCGTTTCGTCCAGTGTTGCGATGCCGCCTTCCCAGGCAGCGCCGGCGTTGGAAACTACAATGTCTATTCCGCCGTAAGTCATGACAGCTTTCTCGAATGCAGCTTTTATGGAAGATGGATCGGTTACATCACATCCAACGCCAATTGATCCATTGCCTGTTTCACTTGCAACTTCTTTTGCTTTTGCAAGATTGAGATCGACAACCACAACATGAGCACCTTGATTGGCAAAGGCTTTAGCTGTCGCGGCACCTATCGCTCCGGCACCTCCTGTGACAAATGCGACTTGTCCTGTAAACGGGAGTGTTTTGGCACCTGCCAGTTTGGCTTGTTCGAGTGACCAGTATTCAAGTTCAAATAGATCTGGCCTACTGACCGGCTGGAAACGGCCAACAGCTTCGGCATCGCGTGCGGCTTCAATCCACATTTCACCAACATCGGCGGCTATTTTTGCTGCCTTGAGTGTGCGGCCGTGGCCAAACATGCCAAGCCCGGCAACGAGTGTAAGTCGCGGCATCGGGTCCAGCATGGTTCGATCCACATCATCGCGCGCATTGTTTGTGTTGAAATATTCGACATATTGATTGGTGAATTCAGCGACACTTTCCAATATGGTTTGTTTGAATTGATCCAGTTTTCCCGTTGCTGGAGCATCCAGAACCATTGGGCCGGTTTTAATACGAATGGATAGATCCGGCGTAGAGACGCCGCGCCCGGAAAGATCCCGGACTTGCCTGGAATTTACAAACTCAAGAATTTTGGGTGAACTTCGATACTCGCTGATCATTCGTTCATATTTGCCTTCGCCAAGGTCAACAGCGACAGCGCCTCTCAAAGATGGTGCAATATCGGAGGGTTTCGCCAGACTGGCGTGCATTCTGACAGGCGAGAGAGGATTATTGCCGTTTTTTGCTACATGCTGTTCAGCAAGCGTTACATAATGGATCATGCGATCATATGCTTCTTTGGCCGTTGAGCCGAAAGTAAAAATCCCATGTTTATCAAGAAGAAGACCCTCAACAGACGGATCTTTGTCAAATATTTCTGCGGCTGATTTGGCAAGGCCAAAGCCCGGCATGATATAGGGTACAAATCCCAGTTTATTGCCAAAGACTTCTTTGGTCATTGCCTCACTTTGAGTCTGGTTGGCGATTGCAAGACTGGCAATTGAATGCGTATGGTCGACAAATTTGTGAGGTATGAAGGCGTGGAGCAGTGCTTCCACCGACGGATTTGGAGATGATGGATTGATGAGATTGGCGCGTTGTAAAGCCACCATACCCTCGTCTGTTAATTGTTCCAGCTTGCGGGCCTTGAGCAATGCGTACATCTTGACCGCTGGCAGGCCTTCCGGCTCAATTGTCCCCATGTCCCAGCCACTACCCTTGACGCAAAGGACATCGTGCCGATCTCCAACCAGGTCGGTAACTTCGGTTTTGACAGAGGTATTGCCACCCCCATGGAGMACAAGYCGGGGTTCGCCACCAAGTAGGCGTGTGGTGTAGGTGCGTAAAGCCAGGTYTCGATTAATACCAACACGGGCGTAGCGCACTACAATGTCTTCGGCTTCAGCATCATTCCAGAGATTTTTCATACGAGTTTATCCTGCAAGGGTAGGCCTGCCCATGGCAGGAATTGTTCGTTTYCAATAAATTGGTATGKTTGGTGGTCAGKTGCCGGACCAGCGGGATAACAGGTTTYKYGCCATGGAGGAGGTCACAACGAGATGAGAAACGAAGCCGCCTTTAATTGCGGCAACCAGCGGTTCAAATTTGCTGGTCTCTTCCACAACCATCATTCTCTTTGGTATCGCACGTATGGATTCCAGATCGGCTGAAATCAATCGTCGGTTATAGGTGCAGTCCATGAGCTTTCCATCAGCGTCAATGATCTGGCCTGCGATAACACCGGCAGCACCTTGTCTTCCAAGTGCGGCTACCTGGTCGGCATCAAGGGCACCGCAGGTGACCAGATGGCTGTCGCTTTCAACGCTGCCGACGGAATACAGGCCCAGTTGGCACCCCGAGATGCTGGCCAGTTGTTCGCGGATAACCGGTTCGGATCTGAGAGCCTGGGCCAGTTCTTCGCTGCCGAGCACAAGAGGCGCATAGAGATTGATGCCTTCGGCATTGAGTCTGCGCGCGATCTCTGTGGTGCACTGGTCCGGGCGATACGAATAGGGAGCTCCCAGATTGCCACATAATTGCATCACAGAAACCCCTTGCAGATCTGCAAATGGCATTACATCGGCGATGTGGTAAATTGTTCGACCCCATGCAACGCCGATACGATCGCCGGAATTTACGAGTTCCAGGAAGACCGCAGCAGATACAACAGGTATTTCGGAAGCCGGGTCAAGAGCGTGTCGATCTTCGGGAACAATCCAGACAGCATCCAAACCAAGAGCATCTTCCAGTTCTCGAGACAAAACTTCAGTTGAAAATAGTTGGCTGGATGTGGATATTGTAACAATACCTTTTTCCCTCGCCTTACGAAGATACATGGCGATCGAAGCGCGGGAAATTCCGAGGTGTTTTGCGACGTCATCCTGCCGCATGCCATGCGTATAATAAAGCCATGCAGCTTTATGGATTGTTTGATCTGTCGCCTTGCCAGCCATCACGATCCCCATGATTAATGTGTAATTAACATTATTCACTTGCTCTGACAAAAGTCAACTTATGATCCGCTGGTGATGAATGGATCGCTATTATTCTGTTTTTGAGTTCAGTGTTTCAACGAAGAACGCAATTCTTTTCATTTTTGAAACTAGGTGCGCTCATCGGGACGCTTGTTGGTCAACCAGGGCGGCATTGCTGCTATAATCCTGGTTTCAATTTCCTTCCCGTGCCGGTGAAAAG
>JAESRR010000157.1 GCA_016764535.1 Cohaesibacteraceae bacterium
GACATGACATTTTTGACCGGCGTGCCTTCGCCGATTGATGCAAGCATTGAGAGACCAAATACGGTGAGCGCAAAATATTCCGGTGGTGCGAAATTATAGGCAGCCCGTGCCATCAATGGCGCTGCGGCCATAAGGCAAACCACCGAGATAATTCCGCCGATTGTTGAAGAAACGGCCGCCATGCCCAGAGCGCGCCCGGCTTCGCCACGCTGTGCCATCGGATATCCATCAAGGCAGGTGGTGGCACTGGCTGAAGTCCCCGGCGTATTGATAAGGATTGCGGTAATTGCTCCGGCGAATGTTGCYGAACAGTAAATTGTTGTAAGRATKGCRATYGCSGGWATCGGGTCCATCGTAATGGTAAAAGGCAAAAGCAATGCAACGCCCGTTGTYGCATTTARTNCTGGAAGTGCACCTACAAGGACACCGCCGAGTGTGGCTGCAAAAATCAGGATGAGTATGTTTATGTCGGCCAGTGCCATCAGGCCGGAAAGTGCTGCGTCCATGGTATTTACCCGTACCAGATGTTGGTCAGCAGGCCGCGGGGGAAGCGTACCTCAAAGACGGTGTCAAAAAGAAAGAACACAGCGAACGGCATAAGTATGCCGATCAGTGCCAGCATTTTTATCCGTCGTTCACCCCAGGCGAAGGACAGTGTGGCGGAGAAAATGCCAAGTCCAAGGAACAGATCAAGTTCTGCCAATAGTACAAACCCACCGAGCAACATGATGAGGATCACCACTTGCCGGGGCAGTTTTTTAGGTGTTTTTGCGTTGTCAAATAGCAACAAAACGATACTAAGACTAATGAGCAAACCAAGGATAAGCTGCGGGAAATCCGCAGGCTGCATGCCACGTTTCAGGATAGGTGGGACTCGCTCAAACTGCGTGGAAAAATAATATGCAATCAGGCATCCGGCGATGATCAGTAGTGGGACCAGTTTGCGCGACGATACGCGGAATTTTTTTTCGTCTGTTTTGGCTACCGGGTTTGGCATTTTGGTATTTCCTGGTGGTGAAGGACGGCATGGCGCTGCAAGGCAAAGAGTGTAATCCCACGCCGCCCTTCCTTGACATTACTGAATGAAACCAAGTTCTTTCAGAGCTGATTCCATATCAGTGACCATGGTGTCGATCTGGTTGCCCCAGACTTCCGATCCGGCTACCGATGTTGCGTCAAGGCCAACAGAAGTCAGGAACCCCTGGTAGACAGGATGCTTCATGGATTTGAGCAGGGCGTCTTCAATTGCCTTTGCAACGTCATCCGGTGTGTCCTTGTGAACGACAAAACCACGGACAGTCGAGAAGCTAACCGGGATACCCATTTCCTTTGCTGTCGAAACATCGGAAAGTGCATCCATACGCTTATTTGCCAACACAACAATCGGGCAAACATCACCAGCCTCGATTTGCGATCCGGCTTCCGCGAGATTCAAAACAGCAGCATCAACAGCGCCTGCAACCAGCTGTGTTGCCAATTCACCGCCACCATCAAACGGGACGATCTTTGGTGTTTTCATGCCGCCTTTTTTGGTGAACATGAAGGCGGACACATCATCAATATTACCCAGATGTGTTGTGCCGTAAATAATGGCATTTTCTTTCTGGGCAGCAACAAAAGCCTCGGCACTGTCGTAGACACCACATTTTACCATCAGGATCTGGGGATCATCCGTGCCGCGTGCGATTGGACGAATGTCGTCCAGGGTCATTTTGGTTTTACCCTTGGCAAGTGTTGCTGCATGGCCAATGGTGAATGTGAGAATTGCGTGACCATCAGCTGGAAGATTTAGATAATGGTTCATGGCAACAGCACCGCCACCACCCTTCTTGTTGACGATGACCATGTCCTGTTTCAACACACGGCGGGCGCGCAACATCATCATGCGTGTGGTGACATCTGTGCCACCTCCGTTACCGGCATGGGTAACAACTTCAATTGTTTTGGATGGGTAATCCGCAGCAAACGCTGTGCCTGAAACACACATTGCCGCCAGACAAACACTGGCAAATAATTTCTTCATGATTTCCTCCCGAATTGACTTGCGACCATCGCGATACAGCCAGCGGCAATCCGCAGACCGTTTTGGTTCGCGGATACTAAGTAACAGGTATTTGGTATATTGAATACCAAAATATTGAAGCGGCCAGTATATACTGGTCCAGATGAGAATTAAATTTGAGATTCATTTATTGATGAATATGGCTATCTTTAGCCATTTTGGGATGGAAAATGCTAACTGATACTCGCAAAATGTAAAAGATACTTTACATTACAATGAGATGTACATATGTAAAGGATACTTAACATAATGGGTGAAAAATGTCGCGGTATGAAAAAATGTCATGGGCTGGTTTGGCAATTATTTTTGCTATCTGGTGTTTTGCTTCGTGGAAGCTGACCGGTGTTATGACACCAGGAGACATGGCCTGGTTGCTTTGTGGAATGCTGGTCGTTGTGGCTACCGGACTGGGAGCGGCCCATATTTATTTTTGGTCGAAAGCCGCTGATTCACAATCTGATCTGGATGAGCGCGAGCAATTTATTGAAGACCGCGCGGAAAAATACAGCTATCGGGTACTGGATGGGTTTATTTCTTTGTTGATTGCTGCAGCAGTATGGGAAGCAGCCTATGGACCATGGTTCAACGGTTCATTTTCACTTTATACGCCCACCGGGCTTGTCCTTGCGCTGGTGAGTGTTTTGGGATTTTCGGGTCTTGTTCGATTTGTCACGGGCATTGTCTCCTCGAGACTGTCATGAGTAAAGCCGGATTGATAAACCACGTTCGGCAATTGCGTCTGTACCCGCCAAAACTCACCCAGCAGGAGTTGGCAGATCAATTGGGGGTAACCCGGCAAACTATCATTGCCATTGAGAATGGGCGTTATGCGCCATCTCTTGCACTGGCGTTGAAAATTGCCCGATTGATGGAGAAACCGGTCGAAGAGATATTTTTACTGGAGGATCAGGCTTCGTCCTGATTAATGGCCGGGGTTCCGTTTTTTGTCGCAGGGTTGTCAATGTACAATCCGGCAACACTCATTCTTTATATCTGGTTTCCTGCACTTTCTTTCGTGTGGTTACACGCATGAAAATGTTGATGATGCAGCTGCTGATATTAAAAGAAAGAAATCTCTGGCGGGCGTGTTGTTGAAAATTCCTGTAAGCATCGTTGCCTGTGTAACTCAATCAGGATTTAAGCAATCGGATTCGGTTTTCCAGACTTTCAAGCCGTCTATTGGCCATTTCCTGGGACGTGTCGCTGATGACTGTGATCTTTAGCACTCCCTGAAAATTTGGGAGCATGACAGCGCGCGAAGCAATGAAATAGATATTACCGTTATCAAGGGCGTAAGGCCCAATTGCAGTGGCTGATACGTGTTTACGCCAGGCCTTTGAAATTATCTGCTTTGCCCGGTTTTTGGCTTTGGTTCCGAAATCAAGCTTTACAAAAACCTTCGCCATCCGTGAACTGCTGTCTATGGGTTTTTTGAACTTGTAGAAGCTGATATATCCGTGGCCGTCGTCGTAATCTTCATCAAGGCTTACAGTTGAGTATTTCAGTTTTTTTTGCGTGACGTCCTCATAATCCGGGGTTAGTCGATCAAGGGTACGAATAGCAATATGGGCATCCTTGTAGATAAATTCCCGGCCAGGTCTTGATTTAGGGAGGGGCGGCAAGGCACCTTTCCAGGCGGGCCGGGTAAGATTTTCCAACCGCCCCAGTGAGGCTGTCATCGATTTCAGAGACTGCTTGCGGGATTTGGCAGTGGAGCTCTTGCCACTTTTCAAATCCTTTAGCGCGGCACCTTCACTTGCGTGAAATATCGCCATCCTTGACCGCTGAATGTCCTGCAGAACATCGTGCTTGTCTTTGGATGAAAGTATGGTTGTCGCAAGAGCTTCTTCTGCCAGTTTGTAGTCTTGTGAAAAAGTTGTCTTACGAGAATTCAGTGTTAAATTGATACTGCGCAATGCCTCGCGCCGAAAGGCGGGCCGGGTATAATTGATATCTCCGCGGATCAGACTTGCAATATTATCCGCCGCGCCGGGACTGGAAGACGTCGTGGCGGGAAAAGCATTCCAGAATTGCCTGAATAGTGGAGAAACAGAAGCCTTTTTCGTGTCGGCGATTTTGCCGATCAAAATTTGTTGGCTGGTAGTGAGCTTGAGAGTTTCATTTGCCTGCACAAGTGAATTGCACAACAGAAAAGCAAAGCCGAATGTAATGATTTGGCTTAATCCTGCTGGATAATAGCTTTTCAAACGAACAAACACACTTAATTTCCCGAATTTGTTTCAGGCCGATTGCTGGTGGCGCTGGTTTATTTCAACATTGATAAGTGGTATCCCGGTCAGAGTCGATACTTCCTTCAATTCCTGCAACGACTATCGAACAGGCCATGCCCATGAAAAGCAGTAGTGATGTCAACAAGGCAGTCAACGACAATACCGGTAGCAGCCTGCGTATCTGCATGGCACAAATGTGCTCGCGCGGAACCATAACCGGCAATGTTGAGCTGGCGCATAAGGCCTTTGATGCGGCATTGAGTGCCAATGTTGATATGTTGTGTTTCCCCGAAGTCAGTAATCTTATGCAGGATGATCTTGTTCTTGCTCTTCCACAGGTTGTGAGCGTGGAAGAGGATCGGTTTGTTCGGGCCTGCAAAGTATTTGCCCTTCAAAGCGGCATTTGGGTGCAGAGCGGTTCACAGGTTATCAAAGCGGAAAACAGTAATAGATTTGTCAATCGATCCCTGATGATCAATGGATCAGGCGAGATCGTATCGGCATATGATAAAATTCATTTGTTCGATATTGATCTGCCAAATGGCACCCGGGTACGGGAATCCGACAAGTTTGATGCCGGTACAAAAGCGGTTAGTGTTGATACGCCGTGGGGACGTATGGGGCATGCGATATGTTATGATTTGCGGTTTCCGCATTTGTTCAATGCCCTCGCCAATGCGGGTGCGCGGGTATTGTTTATTCCCGCTGCATTTACTGTGCCAACCGGCAAGGCGCATTGGGAAATATTACTTCGGGCACGTGCGATCGAGACCGGTAGTTTTGTGATCGCGGCAGCGCAATGCGGGTTGCACGAAGATGGTCGTAGAACCTGGGGTCACTCGATGGCAATTGACCCGTGGGGAAAGATATTGGCGCAAGGTTCCAGTGGTCCGGAAAACATCATCATTGACCTGGATTTGTCAAAGTCCGCTAAAACCCGGGCGAATATTCCCGCGCTTAAACATGCCAGAGAATTTACCCAGGACTAATAAATACAAAAGGGTATCCGGGTTGGTTCAGGCGACCTTTGGTTTCAGTCTCTGCCAAAGGCGCCCGTCAACGGCCAGCAATCCTGACATGATCAGGGCCATGCCGGCGATGTGACGTGTTTCCAGCACTTCACCAAGAAAACCGCTGCCCAGCAATATGGCAGTTACCGGGATTATCAATGTAACCAACGCGACATTGACTGCGCCTGCTGACGCCAGAATGCGAAAGAAAATCAGATAGGCAAACGCCGTGGTGAAAATTGCAATGCCCAAAACCGCCAAAACCGCCACGGTTCCAGGGGTGGGACCTGTCCATGGCTGTTCAACAAATATAACGATTGGTGCAATCATTATCGAGGCTGCCAGCAACTGACCAAATGCGCCAACTGCAGGTGATATGCCCATGGTTTTGTAACGTCTGCCATAAATACCTGCCATGCCGTAACAAAACGCGGCCCCCAGACAGGCAAGGATGCCATATGTCTGGATGTTTATACCGGTCATTGCATTGCCACCGACCAAAACGGCAACACCGGCAATGCCCAGCACAACGCCGATAACCTTGTTTGGAGAAAGACGTTCGTCAGCCAGCGCAAAATGCGCAACCAGAATGGTGAACATCGGTGTAGTGGCATTTATGATTGATGCAAGACCACTGCTTATTGAGGCCTGTGCCCATACAAAAAGGG
This sequence comes from Cohaesibacteraceae bacterium, assembly GCA_016764535.1. Taxonomy (GTDB): domain Bacteria; phylum Pseudomonadota; class Alphaproteobacteria; order Rhizobiales; family Cohaesibacteraceae; genus JAESRR01. The sequence goes on from JAESRR010000157.1 coordinate 5,972, forward strand.
TGAACGGGATCGCGCAACTAAAAAATCCCAGAAACGTAAATGTTCTGATGACTACCCAGCCACCAGGAACGCTCTCGCCCTTTGCACGCAGATATATATACAAAGCAATTGCTGCGATGCCGGTGCGGGCAAGCACCAGAGTAAATGGCGGAATTTCATGGACGGCAAGCGCTGTTAAAAAGAATGAACTACCCCAGATAAAAGACAAGCAGAACAACAGCACCCAGTCGCGCATCGACATTTGCATACTAATTTTCCAAAAAACAACGTCAGGCAGGAGGCCAACAGAAAGGCTGAAACAGATGTAACCCTGTTTCAGCCCAATTGCAAAATTATATATTGGTTGCTGATTAGGCAGGCACGGCGCAATAAATCCCAAAGCGATTGCCATTGGATTTGGCGCGCCGATTCAGCACTATCAGGGTCAAAATCAACACCATGATTTCGGCAAGAGGACCCGCGAGCCAAACCCCCAGCTCTCCCATCACAAAAGGCAGCGCTGCGAGAACAGGAAGACCGAAGAAAAATGGCCGGGCGAGACCCAGAATGACGGATCGTTGTGCGTCTCCAATCGTCTGGAAGTATTTGGCGATCATCATCAATGGACCAAACAAAAACAGGGACGCGGTTGCGAGGGGTAATATTCGGGCGAGCTCGCTGGCTATAGCCGCATCCTCGATAAAGACAAATCCGATTGCATCCTTTGTCATGTAAAACAGGATCTGTGCGACGACGCTGTAAATGAAGGATACAACCAGAGCAATGCGTAATGTCCCGTTTGTACGCTCCCATTGTTTTGCACCGAAGTTATTTCCGGCAATGGTTTGCATCGCCATCGATAAACCAAGCATGGGTAAATAAACAAATGTCATTAGGCGGGTGATCAATCCATAGGCACCAACAGTTGCGTCATAATCACCCTCGGACCAGATTTGAAGACTATAAATGATCAGCGCCGAAGTCAGCGCAAAGCCGAGAAAACCAAGACTGGTGGGAGCGCCCAGCGTGAGAAACTCACCCCAGTGCTTTCCAACAGATTTAAAACCGGCAAACCGGGGTTTGATTTTGGTATGCGTCATAACGCTGTAGATCAGAATTGTAACGAGTGAGAACACCTGCGCGGCGACAGTTCCCAATGCTGATCCAGCGACACCAAGTTCCAATTCGACAATCAATATGTAATTGAAAAGAACATTGAGCAAAGTTGATGTCACCGACATGATTGCCATCTTTGCATTCTGCCCTGGCATCGCAAGGTATCAAGGGCGATCCCGAGTGCGAACATCATCGGAGAGCAAAGAATTAATATGCTGATATAGGTGTAGCCCATACCCCCCAGTGCCTGATCTCCTTTGGCAAGCATCACGGCAAGAGCATTTCCACCAAACAAAAAGGTTCCAATCAGAACAAGGCAAACCACGATCGACAAGAGGAGCGACTGGGACAATGCTGTTCCGGCTTGCCCGTATTTTTCGGCTCCGAACAGACGTGCAACTACACTGGAGTATCCGTTGGATACCAGGGTCGAAAGCGCGATCATCATCATGTAGAGCGGAAACATCAGTGTGACCGCAGTCAGGGCATCTGCACCAACAAAGGCACCGAGAAACCAGGCATCGACCAGTGTGAACATGCCGTTGACCAAAAATACAAAAATGATCGGAATAGCGGTTTTTGCAAAGACCCCTGGCAATCCGCCCTGGAGAAACATATTGTCCGGCTTGCGGGCAGTATCCGTCATGAAAGCCTCCCTTTTGGGGGATCGTGTGGTAAAAACCGATGCGTGGGAAATTGATACGCGTTGATACTTTCAATGTAATCGAAAGCGTGTATATTAATTGACACTGTCAATTGACATTGTCAAGTATAGAAATGGACTACATGGCGAAAGAACTTACCCAGGATCAAATTGTTGAGAAACGGGCCTCGTTGATTGCACATGCGATTACCATTCTTGATTCTGAAGGGCCGGATGCCCTGACCCTGCGTCGGTTGGCTGTGGAAGCCGGGGTAAGCCGTTCAACACCTTATCTCTATTTCAAGGATAAGGCAGCCTTGAAAGATGCGATGCAGGTCGAGGGTTTTATAATGCTGACGTCGGCTTATAAAAAGGCACTTGAAGGCCTGACGCACAATCGTATGCGCATGAAGAGTCTGGGGGATACCTATGTTGCTTTCGCACTGGCACATCCTGAACTCTATGAACTTATTTTTCTGACGAAATCCCGACGCGCCCCGATGTCTGACAAGCTGGCAAAAGTCGTCGATGCCTATTGCGTGTTGACTGAGGAACCAATGCAGGCGGCCTGGGATGCCGGTGAATTATCCATGGAACCAGAGCGGTTGAACAAGGTGTTGTGGGTGTCATTACATGGGTTGCTATCGCTAAATCGGGCAGGGGTCATTGGTGGCCAGTCCGATTTTGAAGCATTGCGCGCAGATTTGGGCAAAATCCTGTGTTTTGGTTTTTTGCCGGATGAAGGACGGCAGGAACTCAAAACCATTTATGCTCCTGATCTCGATTAGACTTCATTGTGCTAATGGGGTCAAAATTTTCAATATCAAGAGTCCGAGCCATGCAGATTGATCACATCAGCGTTGCTGACTTGTGATTTGAAAGTTGGCCGGAGCATTCCTATCTCCAGATCATCGGCGGGACAAACTGTTTCTAATAGTCCTCGCAACTGATACTCTTACAGGAGACTACAAAATGAACAAATTCGCTCTGGCTACTGCCGCTCTGGTTCTTTCCGCTTCTGCTGCTTCTGCAGGCACCATTCTTCTTCAGGAAGACCTGATCAACGACAAAACAGTTTATGTCTATATTGAAGACAATGGCACAAACTTTACCCCCGTTGTTGAAGGTCGCCGCGC
>JAESRR010000083.1 GCA_016764535.1 Cohaesibacteraceae bacterium
CATCTGAATCCAGTAAATCGTGCTCGCGATTGTCCTGGTTTTGAATAACTGCATCCACAAGGGAAAGGCGTTTGCGCAGCTCTTCATCCGCGTTTTCACCCTCGCTTCCACCGCCATATGCATAACTGCCCCATGCGAGAAAGGCTTCGGCAAAGTCATCGCGCCTGTCCCAAATATCTTCATCAATCAACGTTTGCAATCCAGCACCATACGCACCTGGCTTGGAGCCGAAAACCCTGTGTGTGGCACGCCGTGTCGCTATGTTTTCGGGGACACCCAGTTTTTGCAATTCTGCTATTTCATTCCGAACCCTTGCGGCAAGCGGATTGGCACTCTCCGGTTCATCGAGTTTTGAAATATCCTGTACCGCACTATCAAACAAATCAATCTGATGGGGGAACGCATCCCGGAAAAACCCAGATACCCGCAGCGTTACATCCACGCGAGGTCTATCAAGTTCCGACAGTTCAATTATTTCAAATCCGGTAACTCTCGCTGAATGTGCATCCCAAACCGGGCGCGCTCCAAGAAGGGCCAGAGCCTGGGCAATGTCATCACCACTGGTGCGCATATTGGATGTGCCCCAGGCCGTAATCACTACCGAAGAAGGCCAGTTGCCTTCATCCTGCATATATCGATCAACAAGCAATGAGGCTGATAATTGTCCAAGTGCCCATGCAGTTTTACTGGGAACCGCCCGCACATCTATCGAGAAAAAATTTTTACCGGTGGGCAATACATCCAGTCGCCCTCTGGTAGGGGCACCCGACGGTCCCGGGGCTACAAACTTCCCATCAAGACCAGTTAGCAAACTGGAAATTTCCCGCTGACCACATGCCTCTATTTTTGGGCGTATGTTGTCAGAGATTGACCGCAATACCGGTTTTGTAAAAATCCAGCCATCCGGGCATTCAATATCACCAGAGACAAGCGCCAGTGCAAGTATTTCCAGGCGCTCAACAGTGTCGCCATTAATACGCCATATATCCTGGTTCACCCGATTTAGTTCATTCGGTTTTGGCCCGTCATACGGCAATCCCAAATCACAGCCGAGCGGGTCAAATTCATCCAGCCCAAGATCAAGAGCAAGTGCGCGCGTCAGGGACTGATCGCCACCTTGCCCGGTGGCTCTGGGTAATCGAGCCAATGCAAGCAACAAATCATTTTGTAATTGGCCTTTGGGCGCGATTCCGAAAATATGAAGTCCATCCCTGATCTGAAGTTCTTTTATATCACAAAGATATGTATCAATTTTTTGAAGTGCTGATTGAGCATCTTCTTTTTCGGATATTCCACAATCCTGATCAAATCCGTGACGCCTTGCACAGTCGAGCAGCTCCCGTTCCAGATATTGTAGTCGCGCAGGATCAACCCCTGAAGCCAGATAGTATTCGTCCGCCAGTGCCTCCAGTTCATGCGCAGCACCGTGACTTTCTGCCCGGGTCAAAGGTGGCGTAAGATGGTCGATAATCACCGCGCTTGTTCGACGCTTTGCCTGTGTTCCCTCACCCGGATCATTGACGATGAAAGGATAAAAACCCGGCACCGGCCCAAGCGTTAGCTCTGGATAACAGGCATCTGACAATGCGAGTGCTTTTCCGGGTAGCCATTCAAGATTACCGTGCTTGCCAACATTGATCACTGCATCGGTTTGATGCACGTGACGCATCCAGAAATATGCAGCAAAGTAATTGTGAGGAGGTATCAGGTCAGGTGAATGATACGTCTCCTTTGGATCAATATTGAATCCCCGTGCCGGTTGCACCGCAATTATGACGTTGCCAAAACGATGTATCGCAAGATGAAAAGCGCCATTATGGAAGAAAGGGTCGTTATCTATTGCTCCCCATCTGGTTTGAATTTCTTCTTGAGAGGTTTTGTTCAATTGTTTGAAATATATATAATATTCACTATTGCTTAATGTAATGGTTGAGAATTTTAGTCGATCGGTTGAGATATTATTTGTTTGTCCGGATAATATTAGTTCCATAATATCAGAGGAATTTTTTGGGTAATTTTCAACCAGATACCCACACTGATCCAGTGCTTTCAATATGATCACAGCCGACGCAGGGCTATCAAGTCCTACTCCATTAGCCAACCTGCTATCCTTGTTGGGATAGTTTGCAAATATCAACGCAACACGTTTTTCATGGTTTGGTTTGATTGCAAGGTTCACATGCATCCGCGCCTGTTTGGAAACAAAATCTATCCGGTCCTGCAGCGGCACATACGTTACGGGCTTGAACTGTGTAATAACATCATGCTCAAGCTCTGCCTTGAACGAAACGGCACGGGTTAAAATACGTCCATCAAGTTCGGGTAAAACCACCGACATTGATAGATCCCGAACCGACAGTCCCCGGTTACTTTCGCGCCAGGCACTTTCATCGGAAGAAGAAAAAATGACCTGCAAAACCGGTGATCCTGAAGCATCCAGAACAGTCGATTTAAAATGTTCGCCACCATCCCCAACCGCAAATGCCGTCGCATTGAGGACGATGTCCGGTTTGATAATTTCAAAACATCCGGCGATAAATTTTTGACTGACCTGGTCTTTTAAGCCCTTGATGTAAATCGGCAGTACGTTGAGGCCTTCCTTTGTCAAAGCTTCAACGAGTGCATCCACAGGTGCCAACGATCCACCCTGAACCAAAGCACGGTAAAAAGTAATTACGGCTAACGGTCTTCCTTCTTTCCATCTCTCCCGTACAGAATTTAAAGTGAGCTTGTCCTGCCCGTCAAAATAACAACCTGCATCAGGCAGGGCAATTGCAGGAACATAATCAACCGCATCCGGTGCTCTTTCCAGCATTTGAAAAACCATCTTCAGCAACAGTTGAAAATTTCCCGGGCCACCTTCTTTAAAATAAAATGAAAGGAGTTCTACCAGGTCAGTATCAACGGTGTTGTACGGATCCAGCGAGGGATCAGGAACAGGGTCTCCGGGCAGCACAACCAGCATACCACCGGTTGCCCGCACACTCGCTCTGATCTGATCAAGGGCGTATGACCAATAGCTCTCGCCCCCCAGTGCCCGAATGATAACAAGACGTGCCTTGCAAACTGTCTTCTGAATATAAAGATCAATTGAATATGGATGTTTCAAAGCCATTAAATTGGCAAGTCGCAAAGATGGAAATGCTGTCTCAACACCCAGATTACGTCTGGCCTCAACCAAGGCTGCCAGCTCGGTATCTGCACAGCTCAGAATAATGATATCAGCGGGGGACTGATTCAGATCTACAGCATCGTCTCCATCATCAACACGACGGGACTGGGCGTTGAGTAAATGCATTGCGGCTAACCCAGTAACGTGCCGGAGATGGCCGATTGATCAAAATCATGTTCGCCGATTACAACAAGGCCGTATGTTACGTCTTTTTTCACCTTGTAAAAATAGGTTTCAAGACGTGGTCCAACACCCTGGACAACAAGAGGCATCGCTTTGCCTTCGATTTCAACCCAGCCCTTGATCCTCAATACACCCGGCATTGCGAGTGCGCTGACTAATTTCTGTTCGATCATTTTCTTGCTGATCTGTACGGGGAGAGATACAATAAATGATTCAAATTCATCATGGTCATGTTCGTGATGATCAGCACCGTGATGCCCTTCCCTCCCGGCAAAATCCTGTTCGGCAGCTGCTGCAACCCCAAGTACAATTTCAGGCCCCGGCAAACGCACACCGGAACGAACGAGGGATACGCCTTTACGGGCATCCATCCGAATACGCTTTTCCACCCGCTCGCAAGCGGCTTCGTCAATTAAATCTGTTTTGGACATAACAACAAGATCGGCACAGACCAACTGATCTTCAAAAAGCTCTTCAATCCCGCTATCGTGATCAAGCTGTTCATCTTCTGCACGCTGTTTTTCGATTGCGTCCAGATCTCCGGCAACACGACCTTCAGAAACGGCAGCTGCATCAACAACGGTCACCACCCCATCCACGGTCACACGGGTTTTAATACCAGGCCAGTTGAATGCCTGAACAAGAGGTTGTGGCAATGCCAGACCCGACGTTTCGATGATGATGTGATCAAGACCACTTTTTCGATCGAGAAGTTTTTCAATGGTTGGCAAAAAATCATCCGCGACTGTGCAACAAATACAGCCATTCGCAAGTTCAATGATATCGTCTTCACCACATGCTGATTCATTACAACCATTCAGCATTGTGCCATCAAAACCCATGTCGCCAAATTCATTGATGATCAGGGCAATACGGGTCCCGTTGGATTTTTCCAGCAAGGAACGTATCAATGTCGTTTTGCCGGATCCCAAAAAACCAGTGATGATCGTTGCCGGGATTTTTCCAGACTGATTCATTATTGTGCGTCCCTGATTGAATTTGATTTTAATTGCAACGGTAATCCAGCTGCAACGAATGTAACGTTGGTGACCACGCGCGCTATCGCCTGATTTGTTTGACCCTGATGGCTTCGAAATGTACGCCCCAATGCCGTATCGGGTACAAGCCCCATTCCCAGCTCGTTGGAAACAAAAACCACACTGCCCTGAAGAGTTGGAATGATTGTACAAAGCTGCTCAATTCGTTCGGGCAGCTCGACGCCATCAAAAACAAGATTATTTAGCCACATTGTCAAACAATCGACCAACACGATTGCGTTCGGCCTGCATGTCTGTTGCAGAATATCCACAAGTTCCACAGGTTCTTCTTTCGTGGTCCAACCGTTGCCACGCTGTGAAATGTGCCTGGAAACCCTGGTCTTCATTTCGGTATCCAAGATGCGGGATGTTGCAACATAGATGCAGTTGAGACCGGACCGCATGCAGAGATTTTCTGCAAACAGACTTTTACCAGAATTTGCTCCACCAAGAATTAAATGGCTCGCTGGAATCAAGTTGCTTGATTCTGTCATGGCGCATCTCCTGAATATACAGGTATGAGCCTATTGCGTGCAGGAGCGCACGATTTGAAAGTCATTCGCATGTTCCTTTCCGTCCACCCGACGGGTTGGTGTTCATGCGTTCTGGCAGGTCTCCTGGCTCGCAGCTCGCCGCTTTCACACCCTTCCCGATTGCTCAGTGGATTGTGCAAAAACTCGCTGCTTACAGTTGCGGGGGCAGCCGTGGGATTGCGCCTTGCGACACGCACCACGTTCCCTGCCGGTTACCCGGCAAACCAAAACGCAGATTATGGATAGATGGGGTGATCGAATATTGCAAGCGTCTGTTGGTGGAGACGCATGCCAAACAAAATTTCCAGGTTTGACATATAAGGATGACAAGGATCAGGAAGAGGTTTGTCCGGATTTTCTATTCATCCAGGCTATGGGCCCAAATCTGGCAAACCACAAAGAGAATTTGCGCCTGATGCGACGTGCTTTTGGCGAATCCACTGACAGAACCATCAGTCCCAGCGGAATCATCCAAAAACCCAGAATGGGAAGAAACCCAAGCACACCACCTGCAATCAAAAGAAATCCGATCATCATGCGCAACAATTTGTTGCGCGGCAGGGTCAATTCAAATTTCCCAAACTTTACGCGGGACATGGGCGAATTCTTTCATCAGTGCGGATGAACCAAATATGGTATTGGTAAGAGATAAATCAAGTCGGAGCACCTCCAGCCGGGATCATTGTTTGGAAGCTCTGGAATGCGTTTGTAATTCTTCCACACCAAAATTGTGTTTCAACGGTTTTTTCTCAATGAGGGGTTGGCAAGAAGAAAAAAGCTCTGTAATTACCAGCGCACACGCCGAGAGGCGGGGTTTTGTCGCAAGGCAAATGATCCCCAGTAGCTCAGTTGGTAGAGCAAGCGACTGTTAATCGCTTTGTCACAGGTTCGAGTCCTGTCTGGGGAGCCAAATTTGAAGTTTGAGGCCACAATTCAATAGAGTTGTGGCCTCACTTTATTCTAGCGCTCACAATCACTATTTTCGCAAACTTCCGATAATTGCTACACGTATTCGCGATCTACCTGTATTCTTTGTGTATCCGGTTCCTGGTACAATAGTTCGTGTTCAATATCGATTTGGGACCGGTATTTCACCTGACCAGGTTTTCCCGCATAATGTTATCTTGCGTAATTGTGTATAACAGACCAAATATTGCATAACGAATGCAGTCCTGATTTTGGGCTCTGCTCTCCTCCTGTTACGGATTTATGACAATGGTTAAACAGCCTGATATTGCCGGCACAGTTCTGGATGTCATCGGAAACACACCTTTAATTCGATTGGCAAAAGCATCACTGGAAACCGGTTGCGAAATCCTTGGCAAGGCCGAATTCCTCAATCCTGGTCAGTCGGTGAAAGACAGAGCTGCTCTTTACATAATCCGGGATGCCGAAAAATCAGGCGCTTTAAAACCGGGCGGCATTATTGTGGAAGGCACAGCTGGCAATACCGGCATTGGCCTTGCTCTGGTTGGCAATGTGCTTGGATACCGGTCTGTTATTGTAATCCCCGATACGCAGAGCCAGGAAAAAAAGGATATGTTGCGTTTGGCAGGTGCGGAACTGATCGAAGTTCCCGCAGTACCATATCGGAATGATGATAATTACATCAAGATATCCGGTCGACTGGCAAAACAATTAAACGAGGAACATCCGCAAGGCGCCATTTGGGCCAACCAATTTGATAACACGGCAAATCGTCAAGCCCATATTGAAACAACCGGCCCGGAAATTTGGGACCAGACCTCTGGTAAACTTGATGGTTTTATTTGTTCAGTGGGTTCTGGTGGAACTTTGTCCGGCGTCGCAATAGCACTCAAGGAACGCAATTCCAACATACAGATAGGACTTGCAGATCCGCAGGGAGCTGCGCTGTATGAATTTTTTAGGAACGGTGAACTCAAATCCGAAGGATCATCAATCACGGAAGGTATTGGACAGGGGCGCATTACCGCTAATGTGGACGGCATGCCGGTTGATAGATCATATCAAATTTCCGACGCGGATGCGTTGCCCTGGATCTTTGATCTTTTGGAAAATGAAGGGCTCTGCCTTGGAGGATCTTCAGCTATCAATATTGCGGGTGCGGTTGCGATGGCAAAAGACATGGGCCCCGGGCATACCATTGTGACAATCCTTGCCGACTATGGTAACCGATATCAATCCAAACTGTTCAATCCCGCTTTCCTCCGAGACAAAAATCTGCCTGTACCTGCCTGGCTTGAGCGAACCAGTTCAATAACAATTCCCTTTATAAACAAGGACTGAATATGGAAACCGCCCTTCTTTTTCGAGATGATGCCTACCTTGCCACCTGTGAAGCCAAAGTAACCGGCATCAATGAACGGGGCGGCATTCTGCTGGATCAAACCATATTTTATGCAACCGGCGGCGGTCAGCCTGGCGATACCGGAAACCTTGAACGAAAAAACGGAGATATTGTTGAGATTGCAACAACAGTTTTTGGCTCATCCAAAAGTGAAATCGTCCACGTACCTGGCGAAAATGCTCCAGTTCCCGAAATTGGTGAAACTGTCATTTGCCATATTAATTGGGAAAAACGATTTGGCATAATGCGCATACATACAGCCTTACATCTGCTTTCCGTCGTTGTGCCCCACCCTGTGTCAGGCGGCCAAATTGGCCATGAAGCGGGACGGCTTGATTTTGACATCCCCGAATCGTCCCTCGATAAATTTGATCTCACAGAAAAATTAAATGCATTGATATCAGGCAATCATTTGATTGGCAGTGAATGGATCACTGATCAGGAACTGGCTGATAACCCGACATTGGTAAAAACCATGTCGGTTAAACCACCGGTTGGTTCGGGACGCGTGCGTCTCATTCGCATTGGCGATGTAGATTTGCAGCCATGCGGTGGCACCCATGTACGTGAAACACAGGAAATTGGTGAAGTTCACATTCGAAAAATTGAGAAAAAAGGCAAACAAAACAGACGCGTTCGCCTGAGTCTTGGACCTGCGCCAACAAATTGAATCTCCGGAGTTAACTAATGTCACGATCCCGCTATATTGTTACCCCACAATGGCTTGAAGAAAACCTGTCCCGAACAGACGTCAAAGTGATTGATGCTTCCTGGTATCTGCCTGCCATGGAGCGCAATGGATCCAGGGAATATCTTGCGCACCATATTCCTGGAGCAAAACATTTCGACATCGATGCGATATCGGACAAGTCCAGTAATCTTCCACATATGTTGCCTTCACCGGAATTCTTTGCGYCATCAGTCTCGGAATTAGGTATTTCAAACACAGATACCATTGTCGTGTATGACGGTTTGGGTCTTTTTTCGGCAGCCCGGGTTTGGTGGATGTTCCGAATTTTCGGAGCGAATAAAGTCTTCATCCTTGATGGCGGTTTCCCGGCATGGACCGCCATGAACGCAGCAATTGAAACAGGAGATCACGAGACAGCACCAGGTGAGTTTGTGGCTTCACTCGATGATAGTCTTGTAGCATCACGCGACACAGTGCATGAGGCACTTGATAATGTTGACTATCTTATTCTTGACGCCCGCCCCGCTGCCCGTTTTTCCGGAGAAGCCAAAGAACCTCGTGCAGGTGTTCGTTCCGGCCATATGCCTGGTGCACGCAATTTGCCTGTCAGTGATTTGATATCAGACGGGCGATTAAAACCTGAAATGGAACTGAAATCGATATTTTCAGACCTTCAGGTTAAAGATAGTCAAAAAATCATTACCAGTTGCGGGTCCGGCGTAACTGCCGCGATAATCACACTGGCTTTGAATAGCTGTGATTACGAGAACCATGTTCTATATGACGGATCATGGTCTGAGTGGGGAACGCGTGAAGACAGTAAAATCGTGACGGGGTAAATTATTTAGCTACTGTCATGGCGGGGATACCAGCAGCCGTTTGAGAATGAGCGC
>JAESRR010000084.1 GCA_016764535.1 Cohaesibacteraceae bacterium
CGCTTTAATCCTGAGAGAAACCTTCGACAACGAAGCGCCACGTAGCCTTCGGCAGTTTGTGCATCTGGATTTTGATCTGGTACAGTCTTCATGTGGTTTTGGCGTTCCGTTCTTTGATTTTGTCGAAGATCGGCCAACGATGGACAAATGGGTAGAGGCGAAGAGTGATGAAGAACTCGTTCAATATCAACGCGATAAAAATATAACCAGCATGGACGGTTTCCCGACCGGATTGTTTGATTAATCCAATTTGGGCCAGGCTGTTTTAATCCGGCATGGGCCAGATGCGTGCGGTTTTATCCCAGGAGCCAGTGACCAAAAACCGGTTGTCGGGTAACACAGCAATGGTGCTGATAATATCGCTGTGTCCAAAAAACCTCTGGATTCTCCTGCCGGTCTTCATATCCCGGATTATGGCTGTCGTATCGTGAGAGCCCGAGGCGATTGTTTTGCCAACGCTGGATAACGTAACGGCCCAGACGTGATCTGAGTGCCCTTCAAGTTCGTGTTTCAGCTCACCCGTTTGGCTGTTCCAGATTTTTATCGCCTTGTTTTCTTCAGGCCGGGTAACGACAGATTTACCGTCTCATCATAAGACGCCGATGCGACAAAGCGGCTATCGGGTGATATTGCAAGTGTGCGGATGCCGGAATTGTGCCCGACTAAAATACTCATGAGTTTTCCGGTCGTGGAATTCCAGACACGCAGGGATTTATCTTCAGCTCCGGTCACAACAAAACTGTTGTCTGGAGATATTGCGACTCAATTGATGTAGCCGATATGGCCCTCAAGGATGATGACGGCCCTGGTTGATTGTGTCTGGGTAAAGAAAAAATACGCACCGGACAATATCGTGACTGACAGGATCAAGACCAGAAAGGGTAAAGCACGCAAGTTCATTTTACAGCTAAATTATTATCAGAAATATTATGTTATCGGTTCGCAACCTGAATATATTTCGCTTTTTTATCACAATTTTGTCAGACGTCTAATTACAAAAACGCATTATGAATTGATCATTTTCGGTCTATACAAATACGAGCATTGCGGAATTATGACTGGCGCATTCATAAAGGGTTCAGGCGCTGACCGCCATTACCGGATCAGGTTAAATGCCTGACGGAGAAGTCAGAGGAAATATTTGGGGCGCGTAAAGTGAATATAATAATTGCCGATGATCATCCGGTTTTCAGAGCTGGACTGGCGGTCATTTTAAAACAGGTTTTTGTAGATGCTGTCTTTCATGAAGCCAGTTGCGGTGAAGAACTAAACATCTTGCTGACCAAATTTACATCAGTGGAATTACTGCTGGTAGATTTGTTTTTCCCTGGTTTCAAGTATTCTCACGACTTGCCACGATATCGAAAAATGCTACCTCTCAGCCCGATTATAGCCGTCTCGATGATGAATGATCGCTGCGAGATAGAAAAAATAATGTCTTTCGGTATCAACGGATTTATCTCGAAATCAATTTCCCCGGCACGTATTGTCCAGAGTATTCAGGCGGTGATGCAGGGTGATGTGATTATCGCGACCTGTGACCATTCGCTGGAACCTGGAATAGATACCCATATTCAGACGGGTGACATTACAGCGGAGGGAAACATACAAAGCCAGTATGAAGCCCTGCCGCCCCGACAGCAGGAAGTCTTGCATTTGTTGGGGAAAGGCCTTTCGAACAAGGAGATCGCTCGCGAGCTCGATCTGTCGCCGTTTACGATCAGGGCACATGTCTCGGCTGTACTCAAGGCACTGGGTGTTGCCAATCGATCAGCAGCTTCTGCGCTGGTTGGGGATCATGATATTGTTTCAAACCAGTAGTGCCAGGTGATTATCCGGGGATGAATAAGTTTAACAGTGCAGTGCGTAATTGTACTGGCTGAACGGGTTTGGCAAGGAGGAGATAATCCGTATTATCAATCTGTTGTTGCACAGCCGGAGATCTACCTGCCGAGACCATGATGATTTTCAAATCAGATCCAAACCGTGATTGAATTTGAGAGACAAGCTCCAGGCTATTGATTCCGCTTTCCAGCTCATAATCACAAATCACAAGGTCAGGCTTTGAATCAATGTCCTGATTGTCCTTGCTGTTCCCGAGCGATGTTTGACACCCCCATTTGTGCAGGAGGTGGGACAAAGCCTCGCCGGATTGTTGGTCGTCATCGATGATCAACACATGTTGACCATCAAACAAAAGCGTACTGGTTGCGTTGGTGGTTACGGGTTCATTTTCCTGCGGGCTGTCGATAATGTCGATCGGCTCGAGCATAAATGACGTGCCCGACCTATCAGATTGCAAATGGACATTGATGTTCATCAAGGTTGATAGCCGTTTGACGATGGCAAGTCCGAGCCCCAGGCCTTTTTGCTGGTTATTGTCCTCATTCACAAGGGGATGAAATCTGTTCTGATCAATTTGCAAAAACTCATCAAAAACACGTGCCTGATTTTCTTTTGAGATTCCGGGTCCAGCATCGCTGACACAGATTGACAGCTTTTGAGCCTCTACACTTGTCGTGATTGATATACGGGCACCGTTTCCGTGAGTGATGGAATTGGCGATGAGGTTTTGAATTATCCGCCGTAGCAGGACCGGATCACAATGAACCCGGCTCTCGTCCACATCTGTGGTGATGGTGGCACCGGTGATTTGGGCCAGCGGTTGAAGGTCGCTGACAATGCCGGTTACAAAATCATGGATCAAAAAATCGTCTGGATTAACCGATATTTTCCCGGCATCGAGCAGGCTAACATCCAGCACGGAATTGAAAAGTTTTGACAATGTATCGATGGATTGGCGGATATTGGTAACTGTTTTGCAGTCCTGATCACTGTATTTGTCGGTTGAAAGGGTAGCCAGGAGCAAGCCGATAGCGTGCACGGGTTGGCGCAAATCATGACTGGCTGCTGCTAAAAGCCTGGTTTTTTCCCGATTGGCGTAATCCGCGCGTTTTGCTTCAATCCGGTACTTGTCAGCCAATTCCAGGTTCTGATGCTTAATGGCAATGTATTGTTTGATCGAAATCAGGGCGTCATTGGAAAGCCCGAGCAACATAACAAGAAATATAACAACCAGGCCACCGAGCAGGATGTAGTCTCCGCCCAGCAGAAACAGGCGTGCCGAAACCAGGCCAAGGAATGGAATGGCATAAAGCGCAAATGTTCGGGGAAATAATCCCAGTGATTTAACGGCCGCTGCAGAGGCGCCAGCTACAATTGCCATTTGCATGGAAAAATGCGCCGGGTTGTCGGGATTGAGACTGATGAGCAAAAGCGCTCCCCAACTCAGGCCGATGAATAAAAACAAACCGTCAAGCCAGGCGATCCATCTCGATTTGACAGTCCAGCTGGTGGTATCATCGTTATAGGAGTGCGCAAGCCAGCCCATGGCAAAAGGTGTGAGAATGAGTTCAACAAGTGACCACGAAACCAGAAACCAGCCGGGAACATGAGCAGCGGCAGATGCCAGGTATATCAACACGGCGGCACTTGCGATGTGACCGAGATAGATCATTCGGGGAGCTTTGGTGAACAGTGCGATGTGTTCGTGAGCTGTATCTTCAGATAGTTTTAGTTTTGCCATCGTACTGAAGCCTGTTTTGGTCACGCTGAATTTGTAGATCGAATATTCAACAATTTGAGCGGGTTGTCAGCAGCAAGGTCCAATATTTGCCACACATAACCGGGAGTTGATGAATAGAAATACCGCGCCCGTTCCGGACGCGGTATTTTGGCTATTCGGCTGTGTTTTGTATTGGTGTCCCGGCCCTAGATATTTGCGGGTAAATTTCCGTTGGCACAGTTTAGTGTTGTGGCAGGCATCATATCGACTGCCGCCTGGCCGCCAAAACCAAATTTTATTACGGGAGCACCAAGAACTATGCCGCATGAATTGTTATCATAGACTGCAACGCCAATGCCGTTGACAACGCCAAAACTTATATCGACAGATGGAAAAGTATAACCTTCTTTAACTGGTTGGGTTGCACCAAGTGCCACTGTAAAATGCGCATCATCACCATCGACAGTGCCGCCAGCACCGGTAACAGCCGAGGATGGTATGCTCAAACTTGCAAGGGCAGGATTGGACGCGTCGGCCTGCATGGCTATTCCGAAATATGCAGCGCCATCTCCGGTATTGCCGGTGACTGCTTTTGTCACACAAACCCCTGTTGCGGTGAATGCAGCAATAGCTTGCAGCTGAATGGTGCGGCTGATGGTGATCCGTAAATGTGTGTATTCGCCCTTTTCAACAGCCGCTGCCGGAAAACTCCCAATCGCGGCCGCCGGATTGCCTGATGCGATGTCCATTGTTCCGCCAGATGATATCAGGGACGATTTTCCAGAACAGGATGCGTTGCTGCAATATGCTATGTCTTTTAAATTGACGATGTAGTTATCAAGAGTCAGGTTTGAACTGACACCGTTGTTATTGCCGCCAACGACTTCGGCGCACCCCAGCCGCGCCGCTGCCCAGCTGTTTGAACTGGTAACAACAATTGTGCTCGCTGCGAGAAACGATATTGCGATTTTTTTCATAAGACTATCCAGTTTCGTAACTTGATTTGTATCGAAGCTATATCTCGTCATGTGCCTCGTGAAATGCTGACACCACTGGAAACAACCCCCGTTGTCGTGGTGCGTTCCTCGAGCACGATCTCGTTGTTGCGCTCGACTTTCGCCAGTGTCAGCAAGGTCAGATCACGCGGCGCGAATGCCTGGTCGGAGATGAAATTATCCATTGCAGTAAACTGGTGTTCCGGTGGTGTACCAAGAGCCAGTGTCAGACGGGCAAAGGCGGTGGAACTGTTATTGGTATGGACATATCCGGCCTTGAATGATGCTGAATGCGTCAGCTGCGCTTTAATGGAGCCCTGAAATCCGTGGACATCCTTTGCTTCATCGGGAAGCCATTGGAAGTAATTTGCCTCGAGCCGTAGCCAGGGCATGTAGGGTGCTGGCCCTTCAATAGAAATGTCAAACCCGTTGACCGGTTTGGTATCGGTTGTCGTCGTGCTGTTGCTCGCAAGTGTGTTCCAGCCTGTGATGCCCTTGTAAACATTGGCACGCAGGCTCAATTGTTCTCCAATTGCTTCAACGCCAATCGAAGCCCGCTTGTGGAACTGCCTGGTTTCCATATCAAAAAAGGAATTGATACCCAGAAGCAGTTTTTGATTTGGCAGCAAATAACGGTATCCGACCCCGGCATTGAGTGTCCATTTGTCACTATCCCGTGCAATCCGTCCCTGGGTGAAAAAGGTATGCGTAAAATCGGGGGTCACAAACAGGGGTTGAATGGATTCAATTTCTCCCGAAAGGACATTCTCATCAAAATAGATACTGGCATCAGTTCTCGCCAGCCAGCTGGCGGCGGTTGAGTTTCCCAGCGACCAGCCTTTATTGGCATTGGGTGTTTCCCCGGCAGATCCGGTAGAAAGTGAAACTGCAAAGAAACAAGACGCTGCCAAAAATTGAGCGGCGGCCTGTTTAATGCTACGATGACAAGCAGCTTTCATTTTTGCTGTATCCCCAAATATATCCATTTAGTACGTGAGGGGATTACCCATTTTCGGGCTCCTGGAGTCAATATCCGGTGCTTGTTCACGGTCTCATGAAAACAAACATTAATTGTTATAAATCAATGAGATAAAAGGAATTTGAATTGTGTACTAGTACACCTTAATTGCGAATTTGGTGCCTCATTGTAGTTAATTCAGGTGTGATAGTTATCCCCGCCTTGTCGTCATCGAATTTACAGGTGGGTTTTCAGGGATATGATTGCTCGTTCAACCCGGTTCGAATTGTCCTGGAAATACATCATATAAAATGGCGATTACGCCAAAAGCTGCCCACATGGCCAAGATGATCCAGAAGAGTACCGGGTTCTCGCCGCGTTTAATGTCTTCGACGAAATAAGTTTCGCCGGATTGACGGGATTGGTACACCCACCAAAATAACAACAGCCCCCAGGGCCAGTACCAGTTTAGATAAATGGTCACAGCACTAATTATCAATGCGACGAAGGTGAATGGTTTGGAACGGCTCACAGCTCAATCATACCTTCGCGGATGGCGACTATCACCGCACTTGATCGTGAGTTTACGCCGAGTTTGGTGAATGCGTTTTTCAGGTGAAATCGCACAGTATTTTGAGAAATCTCAAAAATGACCCCGATTTCCGAATTTGATTTACCCCTGGCCACCCAGTGTAGACAGTCAATTTCCCTGGCACTCAAATCAGGCGCGCTATTATCTTCCCGGGCAGGATTTTGTTTTCCCGAATTGAGTTCTTCAAGTCTGCCCATCAATTCGCAGGACAGGAGCTGTATCTCTGGTTTGGTCTGCATAAACCTGTCGCTATACTCCGGCCCCTTGCCTCTCATGTAGCAGGTGACACCCCGCGTTGCGCCAACGATGTTAAGCGGTATCAGCCAGGCATGATGAACATTCTGGGCCCTTGCCATCATGCGCTGCCACTTGATGGAGGCATTGGAAGGACATGAATTTATGTGCGCCACATAGTTAAATGGCTGACAGGTTTTACCGGCCCGGGATAACGAGCTATCCATTTGAAGCCAGTTTCGGCCAATATATTCTTCAATGAAACCAGGACCGTAATCACAGATAAAAAAATTATGTTCTACATCTGGATCTTCCGATGTACCTGCACACATGGAGAATGCGTCAAAGCCGTGATAACCAATTTCCCTGATCGCCGCCGAAAACAGTGTTTTCAAAGTCAAATTCGAATTTGAGCTGTCAGCAGATAGTGTAAAATTCTGTACGCGGTCCATAGTCGTAGATGCTAATGGATGTTTTTTAAAAACGGTAGAATATTTTCCCGCAGCAATTCGGGCTTGTAGACAGGAAACATGTGGTTTTCTCCTTCAAGTGCGATCACTTGCGCACCATCGATGCGGTTGGCCAGTTCTGCACTTTCCTGTCTTGTGCCAAATTCGTCCCTTGTGCCGGATATTACGAGCGTGGGGCAGGCAATTTTTTTGTAATCGCTTTTATCAAGTTCAAGCGGTCTAATCCACATTGGCCAGGCCTGGCACATTAACTGGTACCAGTTGGTTTGTTTATGCGCCCACCAGAGTGACATCGCATGCAAGGGAAACTTGATGGAGTATGCACCTTTTGTCGGCGGGTGGCGGTAGTTCGGGGTTCCGTAATAACGTTCGATACCGCGCTTGAAACTGTCGGACACTCCAATAAACGGGTGTATGCCAATCAGTATCTGTCGCGCAAACAGTTTGGGGCTGTACACCGACATATGCAGAGCGATCAACGCGCCTGAAGAATGACCCACCACCGAGGGTTTTTGTTTATCGAGGCCAAGCGCTTCCAGAAACCCGATCATGTCCCACGCCAACTGACCGTAGGAAGTGAATTTACTATCAGGATTATTTGTACGGCCATGACCGCGATGGTCGGGCGATATAATGTGGAAGTGCTGGGTTGCCAAAGGTTCATAATGTTTGGACCAGTTCAAATGTCCTGTCAGCGCGCCACCATGAAACAGGATCAAAAGCGGTGCCTCGACGGGTCCCGTTTCAAGATAGGAAAACCGCACACCATTACTTTCGATGTATTTCCTTTTGACGGTTCCCATAGTGCCAGGTTCCTTTCGGCAGGATATGAATAGCCCGGTTTTATTTCCCTTTATTTGTTCTGTTTAGTTCAGCGGAATATTGAGTTTTCCGGTCAACGACCACGACCGAACATTATCCTGAAACAAACTGTAACTTGCACCAATACTGGAATTGATATTGTGATCCATGGCAAAATCGAACCCGCTTGTCAGCGTAGCGCCCAGACCGAGTTGCTTCGCCTTTTTGCCGTTAGCCAACGTGGCATCAAAATTCTCTCGATAATTAAAGCTGGCAGACAGACCGAGCGAGGAAGTGATTGAGGCAAACTTTCCGATATCAACAAAAGTTTTTGACAAAGTCGTACTGGCGCTGGCATCGGCACCTGTGACATCGGTCCCCGGGATAAAAACGCCGGAATCATTGGTGTAGGATTGTGTTTTTACCCGCTTGACACCTGCACTTAATCCCATTGCGAGCTTTATCTGATTTGACAATTCAATGATTTTGGACAAATCAAATTTTGCGGCAAATGCATCGGTATTAAATGTCCCCTCAGACGTGCCGACACGAATATCGTTGCGGCCATGGGTATATGTTGCTGAAATTTTAGCATTGTAATTATTCTCCAACTGGCGAATTCCGGCAAAGGCAAGAGATACATAATCGACATCGAGCCGTGTGTCGGTTGCGGTCGCTTTTACGTGACCCCTGGTATACGCGCCTGTCATTCCGATAACTGTTACAGGATTGAGGCGACGTTGAAAGCCAAGGGCTATATTCCAGACCCTGCTGGGGCGTCTTGAGCCAGGGCGGTTCTGGCTGGCAAGAGAGCCGGAGGTATTAAGAAAAATCACCCAGGGCTGATCGGCGGACGGGTCACCAAAGTGATAACTTCCCTTGATACCATCTCCATTGTAGGCGGAATTCATCTGCAATCCGGAATGGCCGGATTTGTTGATGACCATGTCAAATGGTTCGGTAGATATCTGTTGAGGCTGGGCGGCATAATTGGATGTTGTTGGCCGAGATCAGCAGTAAAGGTAACAACCTCACAACCGTATTCTACTTCGAGCCATTTCAAAATAACACTGGTGTCTAGTCCGCCTGAATAGGCAAGGACGACTTTTTTTACCTGCTTGGACATTAGAAACTCCGTTGGGGATAGGGGTAGTGGTCGCGGGTGAATATAGGCAGATTGCCTGCGCCGTCAAACA
>JAESRR010000085.1 GCA_016764535.1 Cohaesibacteraceae bacterium
CGAGTTGCGCCGCATTGAGGTCTCCAGCTCGGAAGTCACCATCGGCGCGTCGGTGACGCAACACGAGATGATCGAGTCTACTGAATTACATGAAGCCTGCCCGATTATTCGCGAGACTGCTCTTCTGATTGCTGATCCGCAAGTACGTTATTGCGGAACCCTTGGCGGCAATATTGGTAATGGTGATCCAGGCAATGACATGCCAGGCCTGATGCAATGCCTTGATGCAACCTATGTTGTCGAGAGCACAACCGGCATACGCAAAATCAAGGCGCGCGAATTTTATCAAAGCGCCTATTTCACCGCACTTGAACCTGGTGAAATCATCACTCACGTATCCTTTGTCCCGGCGGCAAAAGAACATGGCTATGCCTACACCAAACTGAAACGCAAAGTGGGCGACTACGCGACAGCTGCCGCCGCCGTCATGCTGGAAATGTCCAAAGGCAAAGTGACCGGGGCGTCCATCGCACTGACCAACCTGTCCGATACCCCGCTTTATGCAGCAGCCGCAGTCGAAGCAATTATCGGCACTGGCCTTGAGGCATCAAACATCAAATCTGCTGCGGATGCCGCCATGGCAATCACCAACCCGGTTGCAGATGGTCGCGGCAGTGCCGCCTACAAAACCGCAATGGCAGGGGTCATGGTGACCAATGCTCTGGAAAAAGCAAAAGATCGCGCTGGCGATGTCAAATCGGGAGGCGTATTCGGATGGCTAAAAAACTGATTGCACTCAATATTAATGGACAAAAACACGATCTTTCAGTCGAGGAACGGGAACTCCTGATCCATACCCTGCGAGAAAATCTTGGGCTCAAGGGTGCACATATTGGGTGTGATACCACCCATTGCGGTGCCTGTACTGTCGATCTGGATGGTAAATCTGTCAAAAGCTGCACCATGTTCACTGTTCAGGCAGAAGGCGCAAGTATCACTACAATTGAAGGCCTCGCCGGGCCTGACGGCACACTTCATGCCCTGCAAGACTCCTTTCGTGATGCACATGGTTTGCAATGCGGGTTTTGTACACCCGGCATGCTGATGCGGGCCGATCGTTTGCTTAAGGAAAATCCGAACCCGACAGATGAAGAAATCCGCTGGGGTATTTCAGGCAATTTATGTCGCTGTACCGGATACCAGAATATTGTGAAAGCCATCCACCAGGCTGCAGACACTATCAATGCACTGGAGGCCGCAGAATGAACGATCAAACACCTGTTAAAACCGACGACCGTACTGAAAAACTCGAAGGTATTGGTTGCAAACGCAAACGCGTTGAGGATGTCCGCTTTACCCAGGGCAAAGGCAATTATGTTGATGACATCAACTTGCCCGGCATGTTGTTTGGTGATTTCGCCCGCAGCCCCTATGGCCATGCGCGGATCAAAAACATTAACAAGGATCCTGCCCTCGCAGTTGAAGGTGTACTGGCGGTTTTAACCGCGGAAGACATCATCCCGCTCAATCTCCACTATATGCCAACGCTTGCCGGTGATGTGCAGGCAGTTCTGGCGCATGAAAAAGTACTGTTCCAGAACCAGGAAGTCGCCTTCATCGTTGCAACTGACCGCTACGCTGCTGCCGATGGCGTGGAAGCGCTCGAAGTCGAATATGAAGAACTTGTGCCGGTTGTTGATGCGCTAAAAGCCATGGATGCAGATGCACCGGTATTGCGTGAGGATATTGTCGACAAGACCGAGGGTGCCCATGGTCCCCGCAAACATCACAATCATATCTTCACCTGGGAAGCCGGGGATGCAGAAACCACCAAAGCTGCATTTGATAGTGCCGATGTGGTGGTAAAGGAATATCTGGCCCATCCGCGCGTCCATCCCTGCCCGCTTGAAACCTGTGGCTCGGTTGCCGATATGAACAAAATCACAGGCCAATTGACGCTTTGGGGAACCTTCCAGGCACCACATATTGTTCGTACAGTCGCATCGTTGATCACCACAATTCCCGAACACAAAATCCGGGTAATCTCACCCGATATCGGTGGTGGATTTGGCAACAAAGTTGGTGTCTACCCAGGCTATGTGATGTCGATTGTCGCGTCGATCGTCACCGGCAAACCGGTAAAATGGGTTGAGGACAGAATGGAGAACCTCTCCACCACCGCCTTTGCCCGCGATTATCATATCACTGCCGAACTTGCCGCTACCAAAGATGGCAAAATACTGGCCATGCGCTCGCATGTGATCGCCGATCACGGTGCGTTTGACGCCTGTGCTGATCCGACAAAATATCCCGCCGGGATGTATCACATTTGTACCGGGGCCTATGATATCCCGACAGCTTATGTGGAAGTCGAGGGTGTCTATACCAACAAGGCACCTGGCGGCGTATCCTATCGCTGTTCTTTTCGGGTGACCGAAGCGGTCTACACCATCGAGCGGATGGTGGAGATACTGGCTCAGAAACTGGATATGGACCCTGTCGAACTACGTAAAAAGAACCTGATCCAGCCTGAACAATTCCCCTACAAATCTGCCATGGGCTGGGAATATGACAGTGGCGACTATCCGACCGCCCTTGCCAAAGCGATGGAAGCTGTTGATTACGATGGCCTTCGCAAACAACAGGCCGAACAGCTGGAAGAATTTAAAGTCGGTAAAACCCGTGAGATCATGGGTATTGGGTCCTGTTTCTTCACCGAGATTGTCGGCGCCGGACCATCCAAAAGCTGTGACATTCTGGGCATCGCAATGTTCGATAGTTGCGAGATCCGCGTCCATCCGACGGGCGCTGCAATCGCGCGACTTGGTACGATATCGCAGGGGCAGGGTCACGCAACGACTTTTGCCCAGATCCTTGCCACTGAAACCGGTATTCCTGCCGATATGATTACTATTGAGGAAGGCGATACAGATACAGCGCCCTATGGTCTTGGCACCTATGGGTCACGCTCGACACCGGTTGCCGGAGCCGCCGCTGCACGGGCCGGTCGCAAGATCAGGCACAAGGCCCAGCTCATTGCTTCGCATTTACTTGAAGTACATCACAATGATCTTGAATGGGATGTTGATGGCTTTCAGGTCAAGGGCAATCCTGACCAGCGCAAATCCATGAAGGAACTTGCATGGGCCGCCTACAATAACGTGCCTCCGGGCATGGAAATGGGACTTGAAGCCGTGGATTACTATGATCCACCCAACTTCACATTCCCCTATGGTGCCTATTTCTGTGTTGCAAAGATCAATGTCGATACCGGCGAGACAAAAATCGAGCGTTTCTATGCGCTGGATGATTGCGGAACCCGCATCAACCCAATGATCATTGAAGGCCAGATCCATGGCGGTCTCACCGAAGCCTTTGCTGTGGCAATGGGCCAGATCATTGAATATGACGACAATGGCAATGTGATGGGTGCCAGCCTGATGGATTTCTTCCTGCCAACAGCGGTGGAAACTCCTGTCTGGGAGACGGATTACACCGAGGTTCCAAGCCCGCATCATCCGATCGGTGCCAAAGGGGTCGGCGAAAGCCCCCATGTTGGCGGCGTTCCGGCATTTTCCAATGCTATCAATGATGCATTTGCAAAACTTGGTGGTGTTCACACCCACATGCCGCACACAGCAGCACGGGTCTGGGCGCATGCGCAGGACCTGGGACTGGGCAAATCCTGAGATAAACCCTGAACACACATCGAGAGGCCTTCCCCAACGGGCCTCTCGATACCAGACACGAATGCCGGATAAAACCGGTGTTTCATTTTGATTGCCGGAAACAAAATATGCCTGCCACCACTGCCGCAACCTATCTCGACCTGCTTTCCCGTGCCGATTATATCGGTGATGACATGTTGTGCACGGCTCTGTCGATGGCAGATCAATTGTCCCGCCCCCTTTTGCTGGAAGGGGAAGCCGGAGTTGGCAAAACCTTTGTTGCCCGCGCACTTGCAAAAGCCACGGGCCGCTCTCTTATTCGCCTGCAATGTTATGAGGGGCTGGATGCTTCACACGCAATCTATGAGTGGAATTATCAGCGCCAGATGCTTGCCATCGCGCAAGGTCGAGAAACCGATCAGGCAGTTGACGACTATGATTTATTTTCGGAAAAATATCTGATCAAACGCCCTTTGCTGGAAGCAATTTCGCAGGACATCGCGCCAATTCTGTTAATCGACGAGATTGATCGGGCGGATGAGGAATTTGAAGCCTTTCTGCTCGAAATTCTTTCCGATCACCAGGTTACAATTCCCGAACTTGGTACGATTTGCGCCACTTCAATTCCCCTGACAATTCTCACCAGCAATGGCGTGCGCGAACTCTCCGATGCGCTGCGCCGCCGTTGCCTTTTCCATTATATTGAATACCCCGATGCGGCGACAGAATTACGAATCATCAGGGCGCAAGTCCCTGATTGCAGCATTGCACTGGCGCAAAACATCGCCGGGTTTGTCTCTGCCCTGCGCAAAAAAGATCTGATCAAAAAGCCAGGCATCGCCGAAACGCTTGATTGGGCGTCCGTCCTCGTGGGGCTTGATGTTTCCGATATACGGGACAATGTTGAAGCAGTTCATCGCTCCCTGTTGTGCCTTTTAAAAACCCGCGAAGACCGCGAAGCCGTTCCACCGGAAGTTTTTGTACAGCTGGCCGGAGCAATCTGATGCAGGAGACCGCTTCCAGCTTATCAGATACTGCATCGTTGACCGGCAGCGTCGATGCCCGGCTTGTTCAATTTATCCGCCTGTTGCGCGACAATGGTTTTGATGTGTCCGCCCGGGAGGGTGCAGACGCGTTACGGATTCTTTCAACTGGCAACGCACTCGACAGGCATGTTTTTCGCAAAACATTGCAGATCCTGTTTTGCWCCAGCCMAAWGGATATCRCCCGCTWTCAYGAGATWTTTGACGCCTATTGGCTCGGRCATRTCAGYAGYAAACGCACMCTTWTGCGGCARATGGCACGRGCRCCACAAAGTTCAGTAAAACAYARTGARGCAGGAGGKCCTGCATCTGCAAAGGGYCTTGCCCGCTATTTTGAGTGGCGCGCTGAAAATGMAACCGGRCCGGACGAYRRTGATGCRYCYKCMCCTGGCGATCAGGGWGATACCCGCCTTGGYGGTGCWTCGGATATMACCTCCCGGAWGRCTGCCRATYTGGGTCAAWCCATTGATCCWGAAGAGCGGGARCAGATGCTTGCCCTTACCAGACGCCTTGGCAGGCGMYTGCGTTWCAAAYTGTCGCGACGSCGYAAATCMGGGCAYCGRGGATCACAATTRCATATGCGCCGCATTCTTGGTCGCTCCATGCAAACCGGCGGATTGCCCGTCCAGCTCTTCCATAAAACCCGCAAACGGCCACCTGTCTCACTGTTGTTATTCGTTGATGTATCGGGATCAATGCAATCCTGGTCGGTGTTTTTTACCCAATTCATGCATGCCCTGACTGGCAGTTTTGCCCGCACGGAAGCCTTTTTGTTTCACACCGGGCTGGTTCATGTCTCCCGCGCCCTGCGGGATGCCGATCCGCTGGTTATGATGCAAAAAATGTCACTAATAGGCCAGGGCTGGTCCGGTGGCACCCGAATTGGCGCCGCGCTTGAGACATTCAATACACAATATGGTCGCGATTTTACCGGATCGCGCACCATCGCCATCATTATGAGTGACGGGTTTGATACCGGAGCGCCTGAAATACTGGAGCGCGAACTCACTAAACTGAAAAGCCGCTGCAAAAGTCTTGTCTGGCTCAATCCACTATTGGGTAAAGCCAGCTATGAGCCGACATCGCGTGGCGCACAAATCATTTCGCAAACAGTCAATATCTCGGCACCTGCTCACAATCTGCGTTCCCTGCTTTTGCTGGAGGATCTCCTTGCTCACACATAATCAACCCCATTTGCATTTAGCTCACGCCAATGCAGCCATTATGTCATTTCAACAAAACTGGGATGGGGAAACTCCCTATGCCCTTGCGACTGTCGTACATACACAAGGCGCAACTGCAGTAAAAGCCGGAGGGCGCGCCATCATCACCAATTCGGGACAGCTCATTGGATTTGCCGGAGGCGGCTGCATGCGCAGGGCAATCATTGACGCGGGGCTGACTGCAATTGGTGAGGATAAACCACGGCTGATCCGCACATGCCCCAAAGATATGGTCGACCGCGATAGCAGCTCGGTAAAAACCTATTCCATTTCCTGCGCCAGTCGCGGTGAAGCCGAGATTTTTCTTGAGCCGGTTTTGCCAAGGCCGCCACWGGTCGTTTTTGGCGAAACAGAAATCGCCAGCCATGTGGTTGCGCTGGGTCACACCATTGGTCTGCGAACACTCCCGGTTTCACAGGATAATCCGGTACACCCGGCGGGCAATTTACCGATGAACCTTTCCAAACAATCCGGTCTTGATCGCGGGTTCATTGTTGTTGCAACACAGGGTGTTGGTGACAGGGATGCACTTTGTGCAGCTCTTGCCAGCCCATGCAAACACATCCTTTTTGTTGCCAGTCCGAAAAAATCAAATCACTGGCGCGAACAAATGGAAAATGAAGGTTTTTCTAACGCCCGGCTTGCCGATCTGTTCGCACCCGCCGGGCTTGATATCAAGGCGAAAGAAGCCAGCGAGATCGCTGTTTCAATCATTGCCCAGATCATCGCCCTGCGCCGTACCGGAGAACAAAATCCGCCTCAATCATGTGAACGGAGAACCCCTTGAAAGCACATGATGATCCACAAATCATTGTTCTGGCTGCCGGGTCGTCCCGCCGCATGGGTAATATCAATAAGCTACTGCTGCCGATCAATGGCCAACCACTGATACGGCGAACCGTTGAAACCTGTCTGACCTGTTCCACGCGAATTGTCATAGTTCTCGGCCATCAGGCCGATGCGGTCCGCAAGGTTCTTGACGGACTGAATGCACGTTTTGTGGTCAATCCTCGCTATAATTCAGGACAAAAAACTTCGGTGCGTTGCGGACTTGATCATACAGCAAGAGATGGCACGGCAATCATGATTTGCCTTGCAGATCTGCCACATATGCAGCCCGGGGATCTGGCGCAGCTGGTGCAGTGTTTTAACGATCAGGCGGGCGAAAAAATCATGCAACCATGGTTTGACGGACAGCCTGGTAATCCTGTTTTATTCCCCGCTGCACTTACCCTGCCAAAGCAGGATACCGGGCCCGGACCTTTTTGCCGGACGTTCATCAAAGACAATCCCGATCTGGTGTTCAGGCTGCAGGTGGATCACCCGCGCTTCACAACTGACCTTGATACGCCAGAGGATTATCAGACCCTCATCCAATCAACAGAAAATCTCTCAAATACCAATTCATATGAAAGCTCTATCGCATGAAAATTACCGGAGAAAACATCATTGCTGCCAACAAACAGGCTGTCTGGGAAGCGCTCAATGATCCTGAAATATTACGGCAATCAATTCCTGGTTGCGAGAGCCTTGAGCTTGTTGGCGAAAACCACTTCAAGGCAACAGTTGTTTCACGTATTGGCCCGATCACAGCCAAATTTAACGGCGAAGTAATCCTTGGTGATCTGGACCCACCCAACGGATATACGCTTTCAGGCTCGGGAACTGCCGGAGCCATGGGCGGAGCAAAAGGCAGCGCCAAAGTTACGCTGAAGACGGTGCCTGAGGGTACATTACTTAAATATGACGTTGATGCAGATCTCAATGGAAAAATTGCCCAGCTTGGTGGTCGTCTCATTCAAAGCACCGCCGGAGTACTGGCCGGGAAATTCTTTAACGGGCTTTCCAACCGCGTTGCCGGAGCAGCATCAGGCGATGCTGATCAAAAATCCGAAGGCTCCTCCCGGCCCAAATGGTTGGTATATGCAATTGTCGCGCTGGCTTCAGGCGGTGCTGTCTTTATCTGGCTGGCCGTTTCCTGATATCAGCCAATTCGATTCGCATTGGCGTACAGGAATTTATTCCACCCGGTCAGGTCAGGCGATTTGCGTCGCCCCTTATTGTGGGTGGCGCGGAGAACACGCGCAAACGCGTGACCGCGCTGATGGAGAATATCTTCAAGTCTCTGGCCATAGGAGCCCATGGCTTCAAGGACGAATAGTGTATCTGGCGATGGAGCCAGACGATCCAGTGTTTCCTCAATCGAATGTGATTTACTGGAAAAACAATAATGTTCACCGGTTCGATCATCAAACAGATCAAGGGTAAGTTTTGAGATGTCGATTCCAATGTAAGAACGGTATATGCTCATGGTTCCTGTCCCTGTGATACGAGGTCCTGTACGGCCTCACGCAACTGTTCAGGTATGGGTAGACTGGCGGGCACCATGCCGGCTCACGGTCTCAAACGACCTGGGGACCAACGGTGTCCCGCCAACCCCATTCAAGCACATTTCCCAACACACAGGGGACCAGATAGGGCACCATCATTAATTGATCCATCATACCCGAAACAGCTGTATCGCGGCGCACGACGATATAGGAAATGAAGCCGGAAAAAACCGAAATCAACGCCACTGCAATGATCCACGACATTCTTGATGAATTGTCCGACCTTGGCACCAGCCAAACCGTCGAGGCCCGCCTTGAGGCGATCCTGAGCCGAGTCGCCTGTCACGGTTCAATTCGTTCGGGTCGTCGTATGCGCGCCGAAGAAATGAATGCCCTTTTGCGCGAAATGGAGGCCACGCCCCATTCCGGTCAATGCAACCACGGTCGCCCGACCTATGTTGAATTGAAACTGGCCGACATTGAACGGCTGTTCGGTCGCACATGATCCAGATTGGCACCCATGCCTATGCGTTGAACGATCCCTCAGTCATTGCTGCGATGGTCGCCGCAGGGGCAATCATTTTGATCGTAATCCTG
>JAESRR010000223.1 GCA_016764535.1 Cohaesibacteraceae bacterium
AATGAGCGCCATCATCTGGATTCCCTTTTCTATTTCCGCTTCCGGCGTTCCCGCAAATCCAATCAAAAAACCCTTGCGTTTGTAAGGGTTGATACAATAATACTCCAGATTATTAATCGCATAACCGGCTTTGCGTAACTCGCTTTCAACCAGTGCTGCATTGGCATGATCTGGAAGCCATGCGATGCAGTGAAACCCCTGCTCTACCGGCGTTAATTCCACAAGACCTGTTAAATGGGCTTCAGCGGCATTCAATAGTACCTGTTGTCTTTGGTGATATGCATTCCGCATTTTCCGCATATGTGTGGCGAAATATCCCTCTCGAATAAAATCAGCAACAATTCGCTGGGTCATGGTTGCTGTGGACCGCTGTATTATTGTTGAAGCGTGTGCAAATGCTTTTGCCATTGATTTGGGAACAATCAAATAGCCAAGACGCAAGCCCGGGTAGAGTATTTTTGCAAATGACCCGACATAGAGAACCCGGCCACTGTTATCGAGGCTCTGAAGAGTGGAAAGAGGGCGCCCGGTATATCGAAACTCGCCATTATAATCGTCCTCAAAAATCCAGGTATTGTTCTGCTGAGCCCATTCAAGCAATTTAATGCGACGCTCGAGCGGCATGCGATGTCCAAGCGGATGCTGACTTGATGGTGTTACATAGGCAAGCCTGGGCGGCTTGTCTCGCTCACCGGGCGGAGAGCATTCGGGATTAAACCCCTGCGCATCAACTGAAATTGGTACAATGCGTCCTCCACATCCTTCAAATACACATCGAGCTGCGGTGTGCCCGGGATCCTCCATCCAGACCGAATCTCCAGGATCAAGCAGCATTTGACTTGCCAAAAGCAGAGCAGACTGGGTCCCCGACGTTATGATGATTTGTTCAGGCGAACAGTTTACCGGTCTTGACGTTCTCAAGTGACTGGCAATTGCTTCCCGGAGTGGCATATATCCGCCACGATCAACATAAGCCAGATCTTCACTGGAGGGATTTCGCAGATAGCGGTTCGTCAGCCTTGTAAATATTTCGTGGGGCAACAATTCATAGGCAGGCTGGCTTGGTCGAAATGTGTGAATGCCCAGCGGTTCATCCTGATGTGGGAGACTTGCCAGGAACGCCCCGCGCTTTGAAAGCCTGAGATCGGGATCCTCAGTTAAAGAATCAACTTTATCAACAGTGGATGTATGAAAGAACTCTGTCATGCCTGGCAGACGCAGCGTTACATATGTCCCCGCTCCACGGCGCGTTGCCAGATAACCTTCTGAAATCATTTGCTCTATGGTGGTGATGACGGTCGTTCTGGATATTGCAAGATCATGCGCCATTGTTCGACTGGCAGGAATCCTGGTTCCAGGAGGTAAATCTCCCGAGAGAATCAAATTTCGCAGGTGCTCAAAAAGTTGCTGATACAACGGACATGGCAATTCCGGATCCAGCTTCAAACCTTCCAGCAGCACTCCTGATATGCCATCAGCCATCTACAGCTCCATAAAAATTGGTATGGCTAACATGTTCAAATTGGACCTTACGGTGACACCAACACTTGTGCAATAGTTGAAATACCAATTAATATGAAACCAATTTGAACAAATAACGAAACTTTCATGAATCTGTCATGAAAATAGAGAAAATTTGACATTTTCCGCATCAGTTCGATTGAAATTCAAGGAAACAGAACAAAAATTTCAATTAGAATGGCAGTTGTGATTGCGAAATTGTTCGATATCGCTCAATTTTGTACAAATGGGTTATCTGGAGGAAACTATGAATAATTTGAAAGCTGGACTTTCGTTTACAAAAATACTTCTGAGTGCAACAGCAATCGCCGGTTTTGCTTTTGCAAGCCAGGCACAGGCCGAAGAACTCAGATTGCTGACATGGGGTGGATATGCACCACAAGGCGTGATCGAAATGTTCAAGGCTGAAACCGGCATTGACGTCAAAGTCACAAAATCAAACAACGAAGAAATGATCGCAAAGTTGCGTGCGACCGGTGGCGGCGGGTTTGACCTTGTTCAGCCAAGTCAGGATCGTATTGCCGGTGCACAGGCCTCGCATCGCATTTACAAATCAATTGATTTGTCCAGGATCGATGCAAACCAGTTCATCACTTCAATGCTGGAAGCCACAAAAGCCAACACAACATATGATGGCGCTGTGTATGGTGTTCCTCACGTATGGGGTACAAGCGGGCTTGTTCTGGACACAACCAAAGCCGGTTCTGTCAAGGATTACACTGATCTGTGTAAWGACGATGTTGCAGGCAAGGTTTCCTACCGTCTGAAACGTCCAACCCTGATTGGTTTTGCTTTTGCTCTTGGTCTTGATCCATTTGCAGCATATGGCGACAAAGGTGAATATCAGGCAATCATGGACAAGGTCGAAGAGAAACTGATCTCTTGTAAAGCCAACGTCAAAACATACTGGGAAGGTGGAGATTCACTGCTTAACCTTGTACGTTCAGGTGAAGTTGTTGCTGCCATGGCCTGGGATACAGGTGGCTGGAAACTCAACAACGACAATCCCAACGTAACTTTTGTGGCACCAAAATCCGGTGCACTTGGCTGGATCGATACATTTGCTCTTCCAAAGAAAACCAAAAATGAAGCTGGTGCATATAAATGGATCAACTTCGTAATGCGTCCTGAAATTGCTGCAATGATCACTGCATCCGCAGGCAACTTCACAGCATCCAAAGGTGCTGATAATTTTGCTGAAGATAAATTGAAAGCCCAGTTCCAGGACAGCTTCCCTTCAGCTGACCTTGATAACATCAAATGGTACCCGACTGTACCTCCAGGACTTGAGTCTATTGAAGGCAAGGTTCTGGATCGCGTGAAAGCTGCTTCTGCCAACTAGGTAGACGCTAACGCATGTAATACACCCCCGGTCTTTCACAGATCGGGGGCTTACATGTCTATCTCTGCTTTAATTATTTGAAGTCGAATTTCATACTACCGTCAGGTCAAAACCATGAGCATTCCGCTGGATCTTGAGTGTCGTGATATTGTAAAATCCTTTGGAAATTTTACAGCAGTCGACAATGTTTCCCTTAATATTCCAAAGGGATCGTTTTTCTCAATTTTGGGCCCAAGTGGTTGCGGTAAAACAACATTACTGCGGATGCTGGCCGGGTTTATCGAGCCAACTTCAGGTGACATCGTCATCAAGGGTAAATCCATGCTGGATGTCCCGCCGAACAGACGCCCTGTAAATATGGTGTTTCAACACCTCGCGCTGTTTCCGATGATGAATGTTGCCGAGAATATCGCCTATGGCCTTAAACGCCGCAAAGTAAACAAGGCTGAAATCGAGAGACGGGTTACCGATGTATTACAACGGGTCAGCCTGCCCGATGCCGGACCCAAGCAAGTCAACCAGCTTTCCGGAGGCCAGCGTCAAAGGGTGGCAATTGCCCGATCCCTGGTACTCGAACCTGCCGTTTTGTTACTTGATGAGCCGCTCGGCGCGCTGGATTTGAAGCTGCGCGAGCATATGAAGGTTGAACTGAAACAACTGCAAAACGAAATTGGCACGACCTTTGTCTACATAACCCATGACCAGTCGGAAGCACTGGTAATGTCCGACAAGGTCGCGGTCATGAACAATGGCCGTTTTGAGCAGGTCGGAACCCCACAGGACCTGTATCACAACCCCAACACAGCATTTGTTGCCGGCTTTGTCGGCGATTCCAATAGATGGCTGGGAAAAATCGATAGCGTCAACGGTGACGAGGCCAGGGTTTCTCTGGCCAATGGAGGTACAATTACGGCAATTTCCGGTACTTCAGCCTCTCTAAATACCAATGACAGTGTGGCACTTTTTGTACGCCCCGAAGCCATACAGATTACGCGAATTGATTCTWCCAATAATCAAACCAACCCGGAGATGAATGGTAATTCGCTACTGGGTTCKGTCGAAAACATYCTGTTTGACGGGGCCAATAGCCGGGCACAGGTAAGAGATAATAATTCGGGGCATCAGATCACAGTCGCTTTGCCCCAGACTGGCGAATATGGAAGCCTGATTGCAGGAGACCCTGTAAAACTTTCCTGGAGTATCGATAAAGCACGGATATACGGGGAGACCAGCGCATGARTGCGACRTCTTCSGGGAGCGGATCATCAGGGTTAAAATTTGGTACATTCCTGTTGATGCTGCCACTGCTGCTTTGGCTGGTACTGCTGATTATCCTGCCCCAGCTGGATCTACTGGCAGTTTCCCTTCGTGAACAGCTTGCATACCGGGAATACGCTTTTACTTTTCAAAACTACATCGAGTTTTTCACAGAGCCTCTTTACTGGAATACCTTTCTACGCACCGCAATTATGTCGATTATGGCGACAATAATTACTTTGTTGATTGGTTTTCCGATATCCTGGTATATCGCCAAAATGATCAAGGGCAGGAAGCGCACACTTTTATTTATGATGTGCCTTATTCCATTTTGGGTTTCCGAGCTTGTACGCACCTTCGGGTGGATGATCCTTTTGCGTGAAAGCGGCGTAATCAGCGGATTGCTGCAATGGCTGGGCCTCGTCGATGGACCTGTTGAACTCCTTTATACGGATGCCACTTTGATGGTTGGTCTGGTGTATACTTCCATGCTGTTTATGATTGTCCCGTTGGTGACTGTGCTTGATACCCTTGATGACAGTTTGATTGAAGCCGCTTATGATCTGGGTGGCAATGCTGTGTCAGTTATGCGTGAAATCGTTATCCCGCATGCCATGCCGGGAATAGCGTCCGGCTGTATTGTCGTTTTCATGCTGACCCTGGGCAATTATCTCACACCGGCACTACTTGGTGGCAAAAACAGCCTCTGGTTCACCGAACAGATCTACAACCAGTTTATTACCCGGTTTAACTGGGAATCAGGCTCGGCATTCGGGTTCCTGCTATTGTTCCTTTCATCCGTCATTGTGTTTGTTGGCCTTAAACTTGCCAAACAAACACTTGCTGATACCGTGAAATAGGGAAAAACCCATGATCCCGTCAATGCCACAGACAAAAACTGCCACAAGACTCTACGCGGCCTATGTCACTGTGTTTTTCATTTATTTGTCAGCACCACTGATTGTTGTTGGTGTGTTTGCGTTTAATGATAGCTTGTTCCCTTCCCTGCCCTGGAACGGCGTGACTTTTGACTGGTTTTTTGGCGACAAGGCTCCCCGAACCGGGGTATTCAACGATGGTGAATTGCTTGAAAGTATTGGTTTTTCTGCATTTGTCGCCGTATTTGTAACGCTGTTGTCTGTTCTTGTCGGGACCTGTAATGCATTTCTATTTGAACGTCATAATTTCCCCGGCAAGAACTTTCTCTACATTTTGGCATTAATGCCATTGGTCATTCCAGGCGTCATTCTTGGTATTTCCATGCTGATTTTTACCAACTCCATCGCCAATTTTGTCGAGGACAGTTTTGGTTATGATCTGGAGTTCCTGCGTCCCGGACTGTTTGTAATAATCCTTGGACAATTTGCATTTGTGACAACTATTGCAACACTCGTCATTTCAGCCAGATTGCGAAAATTTGACATTAGCCTTGAAGAGGCAGCCTACAATCTTGGCGCGACAAAATGGGAAGCCGTCTGGACCATCACCCTGCCCTTCCTCAAACCCGCAATGATTGGCGCAGGCCTGATCAGCCTTTTGATGTCCTTTGAGAACTTCAATACCACCCTGATGCTCGCAGGCTCGGATTCTCCCCTGACCATCACGATGTTTGATCGTTTAAAACAGGGCTCAACACCGGCGCTCAATGCTGTATCATTGTTGCTAATGGTGGTTTCAGGTGTTCTTGCTCTTGTTGCGGTATTTGTTCAGCGCGATAAAACTACCGAATAGACCGGGTTGATTTAATATACAACCAACAACATCCTTACTACTTTAAGGGGTCATTAACCATACTCATTGTAATAGTCATTCCAGTAAGCACAACCTGGATAAGACTATGAGTATTATGCGTTTATTTGCCTCAGCGGCACTTCTTTGTCTCCCTCTGACAGCTCATGCTGCAGATATATCTCCCAACGATTATGTCGATCAGTCATTCGCCGCCTGGCAAGGGTTTTATATCGGTGCCCATACAGGGCTCAATCATTCTGTGGCCGTTGACAACAGCGTTCCTCCAATTGAAACGATTTTGAATGGTGGCAGTATCGGCGGGCACATTGGTTACAATGAACAGGTTTCGAACCATTTGTTGCTGGGTCTGGAATTCGAAGCAAATCTGTTTGAACTGGAAGAAGTAAGCAGTCAGAACACAACGATATCTTCAAACTGGAATGTCGGTGGTTCTGCCAGACTGGGATACACCTTTGACTGGTTTATGGCTTATGCAAAACTAGGTGGCGGTATTCAAAACGGCCACATCGATAACAATGCAGGCAAGGCAGATTCCAATAATCATTTTTATTGGATGGCGGGACTTGGTGTCGAAGCGTTTGTGACAAACAATTTGTCGCTGCGTCTCGAGTATCTACATTCCGAAGCAGGACCGGAAACCTATGTTCTAAATTCAAATTACCAGGGCAGTTTCAAAACCGATGCAATTCGTTTGGCGACAAGTTATCATTTTTAAGCCCAACGTATTTGAAACAAAAAAAGCCCGGGCGACTTGCCCGGGCTTTTTTGTTTGCGTCAATAAATGGATCCTAATGCAGGATCTGACTAAGAAACAATTTGGTCCGCTCATGCTGCGGATTGTCGAAGAATGTCTCTGGAACATTCTGCTCAACAATCTGACCAACATCCATAAAGATGACCCGGTTGGCAACCTGACGGGCGAAGCCCATTTCGTGTGTTACCACAATCATCGTCATGCCTTCTTCAGCAAGACTGACCATTGTATCAAGCACTTCCTTGATCATTTCTGGATCAAGTGCAGACGTTGGCTCATCAAACAACATGATGCGCGGGTTCATGCACAAGGACCGTGCTATGGCAACACGCTGCTGCTGACCACCGGAAAGCTGACCTGGATATTTGTTGGCCTGTTCCGGAATTTTTACACGCTCAAGATAATGCATCGCAATTTCTTCAGCTTTTTTCTTGGGCATCTTGCGAACCCAGATCGGTGCAAGCGTACAATTTTCCAGAATCGTTAGATGTGGAAACAAGTTGAAGTGCTGAAACACCATGCCGACTTCACGACGAATTTCATCGATCTTTTTGAGATCGTTGGTGAGTTCAATACCGTCAACCCGGATTATACCTTCCTGATGTTCTTCAAGACGATTAATACAGCGGATCATAGTTGATTTACCGGACCCGGAAGGACCGCAAACAACAATTCTTTCACCCTGATTAACTGTCAGATTGATGTCTTTCAGAACATGAAAGTCACCATACCATTTATTCATATCAATGATTTCAATGGCTTTTTCATCAGATACATGCATTTTCGAGCGGTCTATGCCGTCCTCGTCTTTTACTGCATTGCTAGACATAATATTCCCCTCAAAAACTATCGCTTGTGGCCACGGTGCAGACGTTCTTCCATAAAGATGGAATAACGCGACATACCGAAACAACACACCCAGTAAACTGCGGCCGCGAATAAATAGCCTGTATGACTTGTGACCGGCGTCGACCAGGTTGGATCTGTAAAGGATGACTGGATCATACCCAATAGATCAAACAGGCCAATGATCAAGACAAGCGTTGTATCTTTAAACAACCCGATGAACGTATTGACGATCCCAGGAATAACCAGCTTCAGAGCCTGGGGAAGAACAATCAGCCCCATCATCTGCCAGAAATTTAACCCAAGGGCCTGTGCACCTTCATATTGTCCTTTTGGAATTGCCTGCAAACCGCCACGGATAACTTCTGCCATGTAGGCTGCTGAAAACAGTCCAACAGCGATTAGTGCACGTAGCAATTTATCAAGCGATACGCCTTCAGGAAGGAACAGAGGCAAAACAACCGATGACATGAACAATACTGTAATCAGTGGCACACCACGCCAGAACTCAATAAAGCCAATACAAACAAGGCGTACAATTGGCATTTTTGAGCGTCTGCCCAGTGCAAATGCAACACCGATTGGCAGTGATGCAGCAATACCACTAATTGCAATCACCAGACTGACCAGCATTCCACCCCATAAAGGAGTTTCGACGGGCTCCAGACCAAATGGCGTTGACATGATCATACAAACAGCGGCGACACCCGCCAGTATGGACGCAAGACTGAACACAATCGGTTTGTAATTTGCCTCGGTCAACCAGGCGACACCAACACCCAGAGCCAAAACAATGGCACTGAAAGTTGCATAGCCAACAAGGTAGTCTTCAAAAGCCAGATCACCGCCCGACAAGAGAATGAACGTCATCACCGGATAAACCAGAGCCAGAAAAATGACATTCAATTTTTTGTAGGGAACCGTTGGCATAAGTGCCGGGATAAGTGCCAAAGCACCTATCAGGTACACAAGGTCAACGCGCCATCTTTCGTCAACGGGATAACGCCCGTAAACAAATTGATCAAAATAGGCACCAACATAAGCCCAGCAGGCTCCGACTTCGGGCCCAACACAGGCTTCACGATCATCACCAGTCCAAACCGCCTTGACGAAAGCAAAATCGATCAACGGAGGCAACACCAGGTAAACCAGATATAAGGCGAAAATTGTCAGACCGGCGTTTGTAAAGCTCGAGAATAAATTTGTTCTCAGCCACAGGATCGGTCCGGATGTAGCAACAGGGGCTGGCCGATCTTCGGCTATTTCTGTCAGTACATATGCGTGGT
>JAESRR010000086.1 GCA_016764535.1 Cohaesibacteraceae bacterium
CGCAAGCTGCAAGTCTCCATCAACGATGTCACTTTGTTCCAGGCAACGCTTCCAGAATGATCGTTCTTTTTCATTTCCACGCCGAAAAGCAAGAACAACAGGCAAGGTAATTTTACCTTCGCGAAAATCGTCGCCGGTATTTTTCCCAAGGTCAATTGAAGAGCCACCATAATCCAGAGCATCGTCAATCAACTGAAAAGCCAGACCCAGATTTTGCCCATATGAGCGGAATGCAGCTCGCTCATCACGTGAACTATTTTGCAGCACCGGGCCTACCTCACATGCAGCTGAAAATAATGCGGCCGTCTTGGCGCTAATCACTGCCAGATATTCATCTTCTGTTGTTGATGTGTTTTTGGC
This sequence comes from Cohaesibacteraceae bacterium, assembly GCA_016764535.1. Taxonomy (GTDB): domain Bacteria; phylum Pseudomonadota; class Alphaproteobacteria; order Rhizobiales; family Cohaesibacteraceae; genus JAESRR01. The sequence continues at coordinate 361 of JAESRR010000086.1, forward strand.
GGCGCCCAATTGCAGCACTTCACCTTCAGCGATCACGCAGGCAGCATTAGAGAGAATGTCGAGGGCGGTCAGGGAACCTACTTCCACCATCATTTTAAATGCCTGCCCAAGAAGAAAATCTCCCACAAGCACTGTCGCCTGATTTCCCCACAACATTCGTGCAGCTTTTTTTCCACGCCGCATTTCACTTTCATCGACGACATCATCATGCAACAGAGTTGCTGTGTGCATAAATTCTACACTGGTCGCCAGTTTTACATGCCCCTCGCCCTGATAACCACACATGGTCGCTGCTGCCAATGTCAGCATTGGACGCAAGCGCTTTCCACCGGATGAAATCAAATGCCTGGCTATTTCGGGAATCATTTCTACATCAGAACCAGCCTTTTCAAGAATCAGGCTGTTTACACGGCGCAGGTCATCCGCTGTTAACTGGACCAGCGGCTTGATCCCCGCTTCCGCGTTTTTTTTGTCGTCAATGGAAACAACAACACCCACGGAGACACTCCTCAAAGAAAGGGACCAGATCACATGCAGTTCTGATCGGAAAATTTCGCCGCGAGCATAGGTCCCGACCCATGAGCAGGCAAGGCGCGTTTTAGTGAATGCGGCCATTTGTCTTGAAACCATTGCATTACAAGGTCAAAACTATATGAGTGAAGATGTTTGAAAGAGGGCATAAACAATGCGTGAATTAGTAAGAACCAACGATATGGTGATGATTTCATTCATAGAAAGCCTGTTGAGACGGGACGAAATATTGCATTTGGTTGTTGACGGCAATACGTCCGTTCTGGAAGGTTCAGTTGGTATATTACCCCGGAGAATTCTTGTGGATGACAGTTACTACGATCAGGCGGCAACGTTGATGCGGGACGCAGGAATCGAGAACGAATTGCGCGAGATCTAGTTTCAATGGTGGCATTTGAAGATCAGCTGACGTGTTCACACGATCAATTCCTGGGCAATAAATTAGTGGTCATGCAACCCCGCAACGGACATCACCGGTCCGGTACAGACGCGGTGTTGCTCGCAGCATGCGTTCCTGCAAATGCGAGTGATGTAATTGTTGATCTTGGCGCAGGTGTCGGTGTCGCAGGCCTTTGTATAGCTACAAGAGTTTCAGATCTTCATCTCGTTCTGGCGGAAATTGATCCCCAACTCTGTGAGCTGGCAAATGACAATTGCCAAAACGGATTAAAAGACTCTTCGCTGGCCTCGTTTCAAATACTGAATACGGATATCACGCTTAAGAGTAACCATCGAATTGCCGCTGGCTTGCGGGATAATATGGCCAACCATGTAATCTGTAATCCACCATTTTATCATCCTGACAAATTCCGGGCGTCTCCCGACTCGGCTCGTGCACGTGCGCATATGTTGACTGATGAAGGTCTGGAACCCTGGTTTCGCGCGGCCACATCCGTCCTCAAACATGGTGGGACTTTTTCAATGATCCATCGTGCCGATGCACTTGAGGATCTTCTTGCACAATTCGGCAGACGGTTTGGCAATATTTGTATTAAGCCGCTATACCCCCGCCCAAATTCCCCAGCCCACCGAATAATCGTGCAAGGTACCAAAGGTTCCAAAGCACCTATACAACTACTCGAAGGGTTCACTTTGCAGGATGGCAACGGTAACTATAGCTGTGCCGCCGAGCAGATACACCGGGATGGTACATCATTGCCAATGGTACCGCTCCCCCCTCAACGTTAACCGAGTTATACAATTTGCTCCGCCAAATTTATTAAATCAGCGACCAAATTCACTTTATCTCTAACGAATTGTTCTCAAAGTCCTATATACGACATAATCAACATTTCTTTTAGGAGAACCCGCGTGGCGTTCTGGAAAAATCTTATCCCGGCCAAATTGCGAAAACACAAAGTGACCATTCCTGTTGTGCGGCTGCATGGTGCCATTGGTACCGGGGGGAATTTTCGATCCGGATTGTCTCTTGCATCGTCTGTTGATTGCCTCACACGCGCGTTTTCCTTCAAGGATTCTCCAGCCGTCGCTCTGTCAATAAATTCTCCGGGAGGTTCACCGGTTCAATCCAGACTTATTTTTCAGCGCATTCGCCAGTTGGCTGCCGACAAAAATAAACTGGTACTGGTGTTTTGTGAAGATGTTGCGGCCAGCGGCGGATACATGATCGCACTTGCCGGGGACGAAGTTTACGCTGATCCAACTTCAATAATTGGATCAATTGGCGTTGTTGCGTCTGGATTTGGTTTTGAAAAAGCCATTGAGAAACTCGGCATTGACCGGCGTGTATACACATCAGGCTCAAACAAAGCGGTTCTTGATCCATTTCTTCCAGAAAATCAAAAGGACATTGACCATCTCCTCGAACTTCAAAAAGAAGTTCATGAAATTTTTATTGATATGGTCAAATCACGACGCGGAGATAATCTGTCGGATAACGAAGAACTGTTCACAGGACAATTCTGGACAGGCCAGACTGCCCTGCAACTGGGTCTGGTTGATGGACTGTCGGATATGCGTGCAGAATTGCAGGCGCGTTACGGGGACGATGTAGAACTTAAACTTATCTCCCAGAAACAGGGACTTATGAGCAAGCTGAATTTGTTTGGTTCACAAATGGACCCGGTTTTGGGATCATTGTCACCCAAAAATTTACTTGGCACCCTTGAAGAGCGTGCACTTTGGTCCAGATTCGGGATATAATTTTTTATGCTTGCAAAATTGCTCACTCTGGCAGGAATTCTCATAGCTTTCTGGGCTTTACTTCGGCTTGTCGCAGCTCATAAAAAACGCTCAACGATTGCGGCACAGGATGCAAAATTATCTCGCCAGGATGAGATAGAAACCATTACTCTTGAGCAGGATCCCGAAACCGGGATTTTCAAATCCTCAAAAAAGAAATAGCGCAGTTAGTACTGTATTTTCATAGCCACCCGAGAACGTGATGTGTTAATCGGATAGAATGGCTGTACTTGTTCCTTTATATTTTTCCCTGATCGCTTTTTTTGGTGTCCTTTTCCTTGCGGGTGCCGAGGTTGCATTTATAACTCTCCCGGCAATATTTTTATCCTGGATATTTGTCCTGAGGCGAGTTGTAGGTCGTCAGCACAGCCACATTGTTATCATAGGTGGCGGCATGCTAACCGGACTTGTTGCCCTGGTTATTTCCGCTTTTTTTATCGTTATTTCCCAGAGCTATGTTATTGATCCCGCAAATATTTTAACATCCGGAATAGAATCTGCTATCTGGCTGGTAATGGCCGTTGGCTGGTATGTATTGCCTCTGGCTGCACTGTTTGCGCTGTTTGCTCACATCGTCGTTGTTCGCGTTCGTGACAAACACTCACCTACCCGGGATATTGAATGACACTGGAGTTCCGCGGGGCGCAGCGATTTACAGTTTGCCCGGTGCATTAACGGCCCATTCCCAACAAGACCATGTCATTCCCGCTCCCACCCGTCATAACAAACACCAGAGCCAAACTTCATTTCGATATTATTCGATTAATTCTTTGCCAACAGATCTCTGATCTCGGTCAGTAAAACTATATCCGCTGGTGTGGCCCTGGGTGCAACTTGTTTGATTTCATCCTTTTCGCGCAGCTTGTTGACCATCCTGACCATCAGAAAAATAATCCAGGCAAGTATCAAAAAATTGAGCACAACAGTGAAAAAATTACCATAAGCCAGTACCGCGCCCTGCTCTTTTGCCGCATCAAGCGTCAAGGCGGTAACATCCGATGACAAGGGAAGAAAATAATTGGAGAAATCCAGTCCGCCAAGGATGGAACCGGCAACCGGCATAATAACATCCGCTGTTAGTGACTTGACGATAAGACTGAACGCACCACCGATAATAACCCCGACAGCCAGATCCATCACATTACCTCTGGCAATAAATTTTTTGAATTCACCCAGCATCAAAACTTCCCCTGATTGTACTATTTAGCTGGAAGGAGCATAGGTTTGATCATTTGTTCTGTAAATCAAGTGCTTTTGTGCATACACAATTGGTTGTATCAAAGCATAATGGCACATTCTGTCGCCAGAATGTGCCATTATAGAGGTCAGTTTGACTGAAATGTCGCGAAGGGATATATCCCTAGCTCCAGCCTCCTCCATATGTTTTGTAGAATATGTGCAACCCGATTTTGTCGCGCTTCTTCATTTTTCTGGCCCATTTTGGCCGGACATAAGTTGCATGATAGTGCGTAGAAGAACCTATTGTTTTGAGCCAGACTTTGCCGTCAATAACACGATCGGCTATTTTCTGTGCCTGATCCCATGATTTTCTATCATTAATTCGATCACGGATACCATCACAGGCAAATGAGAACTGACAGCGATTGCGCCAGTGCTTGTTTTGGTACACCACTCCACATATCGATTTGGGATAAGCCGGGTTTTTGACACGGTTCATGACGACCTGAGCTACGGCAATCTGGCCTTTTTCCGGCTCACTTCGACTTTCAAAATATATGGCATTTGCCATACATTTACGCTGTTTACTGGAATAGGACGAACGGGGTATCGCATTTGCAACCCACTTGTGTTCGCCTTTGGTCGATACTTTGGCTTTACCCGAAGAGCCAAACAACCAGCCAAGCGAAGATTTTCTTTTGCTACTCACAGATTTGTTTGCTGCAGTGGAACCAAGAGATGCCACACGAGAGACCACTTTAGTGCCAGACTTCGCGACTTTTGTTGACTTTGTTTTTAGCGGACTGGATTTTGAATATTTTTCTACATTACCTCGTTTTGCAGGACGTGGAAGAGCCGATAAAACGGGCAGTATATCTGGTTCAACAATCACGGGATCAGGTTCGACGAAATCACTCAGCCGGGGACCCGAAAGTACCAAACGGAACGGCGCTTCAATTGCCGCGCGATCGGAGGGAGCAAATGCAGATGCCACCTGGGTTTGAACTACAATTGTAGCGGGCCGCTTTAATTTCCGATATGCAAGCAGGGTCTTTGGCGTGCTTTTACGTGTAAAAGCAACTCTGGGTAAATCGCTTTCGGTTGAAGGCGAAAGTATGCTTCCCATTTCCCAAATAGCGTCACCTGGAAGACCTAACGGGCTATCGGGTGCGATGATCGAGGTTTTGCGATCTTCTTTTGCAGATCGATTAACACTCTGAATTTCTGTTCCGGAATTACTTAACCTGTCGGTAGCCTTCAGCAAATTTTTCGCGGATGGAAGCCCAATTGTGTTTCGCTCGTCAGAAAACGAAATACCGATTGAACTCTGCCCGGTAGAAAGTGTCTGATCTTCACCGAATGTGAATGTTGCTGAATGTGTTGATCCTGGAGGCGATGCAACCAAATGACCAAGCCAGCGTTCACTGTCTCGCATTCCAGACATGACAAGGCTGGCAGCGTCCTGGTAGGCCACTTGACTGGTAGACCAGACAAATACACCAGCACCGACAGAAAGAGATAGAGACGCCTTGGCAAGCATCTTCGAAAATCGTCTGGTACGCATTACTACTCCAGAGATATTGTTACGCAACAAGGGAACGAAAAACCTTCTGTCCCCAAACTCTACAATTGACACCCAAAACTCATGACTGTCCCGTCTGTGCAACCCCACTGAGCTTGCCTGACTTGCGATCATAATGTTCGATTAACCTTGAGAGAGCGTTAAAACTTTCTTTCGAGAGTCTTAATTCAGCCTGGTTCCACCCCGGATGAATGTCTGAATGCATAATCAGGCTTTATTCAGTGCCTATCCATGTTCGAAATATGATATTTTTGTGATGTGTAACTAAAGCTCCGGAAAATATTATTCAGGGAACCGGCGGATTTTTAATATATTTTGTCCAAAATTTCCTGATGATCAAAGCCAGTTCTCAGGAATTCTGCCCTCGAGGCAGACCAGTTACCGCCGTTGCAATTTTTCAAAATCCGGATAGCAAACCTGTAACCACCCATTATGTATTGTTCGTGATAGTTTACGCTTTATACGGCTATCAGGTTTGCCCTTTCCTTGAACAACTGCCAATTATACTGCTTGTCACACCGGTTATTGTCGTTCTTTGCGTTCAACTCATTTTACGAGTGATCCTGAAACACCTGATTTCACATTTCTGCTCAGTGCAGCGGCAGGTAAAACTGATATTTGCAACCGATGTTGGTCTATTTGTAATCGGTGGAGCTTCACTCTCCATTTTCAATCAGTATTTCTTTGGATTTCCGATGGAAAGCGGGGGGAAAGTTCTATTTGGATTTTCAAGTCTGGGATTCTATATAGCACTGGATTGTGCCCTTTATCGCGAATGCAAACTGGCAAGATTTTTACGCAAAGCTGCACGCGACATTCCTATCAGTCCCAAATTTTTACCGTATCAATACAAATTCGCAATTTTTTCAGCGGTAAATTTGTTCATTCTTGCAAGTATTTGTTTGATGGTGATTTACAAGGACCTCGTCTGGACGACAGAAACATCACCGGATCCAGACCATGCGCAAAAAGTAATTATGGCCGAACTGGTTTTTGTCATTGTCGTCCTTTCGACTTACATAATGCGCATAATTCATCAATACACCCTCACCGTCAGCGAAACCCTTGCGGACGAAACCGCTACACTTGCCAAAGTGCAAAACGGAAATTTTGAGGCCCATGTAACAGTCACTTCAAATGATGAATTTGGCCACGTCGCCAAATTGACCAACGATATGATCGATCAATTGAAATCCTCCCGGGAAAAACTCGCCAGAGCTCAGGACGTAACAATGATGAGTCTGGTCTCTCTTGCCGAAAAGAGAGATAACGAAACGGGGATGCATATTCGGCGCACCCAGGCCTATGTCGCCATCCTGGCCGAAGCCCTGCGACAGACCCAACAATACAAATTAGTGATGACAGATGATCTTATTGATATGCTCTATAAATCTGCACCGTTACATGACATCGGAAAAGTTGGTATTCCTGATGCCATTCTCAACAAACCAGGGAAACTGACTGACGAAGAATTTGATATTATGAAAACCCACACGACTATAGGCGTGGATGCTCTGGAAGATACCGAGCACATTATCGGATCATGCTCATTCCTCGCAATGGCGCGAGAGATAGCCGCCACCCATCATGAAAAATGGGACGGAACCGGGTACCCCAATGGATTGAAGAAACGCGAAATTCCCTTGTCTGGTCGCATAATGGCCATTGCAGATGTGTATGATGCCCTGCGCTCCGAGCGTGTATATAAACCGGCATTCTCTCATGACAAGGCGCGCGATATTATTGTTGATGGAAGTGGAAAACACTTCGATCCYGATATGGTTGAAGCCTTTTTGYTAGTWGAAAAAATATTTGCWGATATCGCGGCTCAAATGCAGGARAACAACAGCARTCRAGACATCMRTRGCAGGCCAATYRCCAGAACAATTGGGGRAAATGCAATCCATACCCGAACCAATGCTGCATGATCATTCAGCATAAAAGGATTGATATTGAYCTGGTGTCAGCGCAATTCGTTTTTTGAAATGACGTTGAAAATGGCTTTGATMTGAAAAGCCCAGGGTAAAGGCCGTTTCGGAAATAGGCTTCCCTTGCCGAAGAAACAACTTTGCTTTTTTGATACGACAATCAAGCTGAAAATCRTGCMAGGTCTGTCCGTATYTCTTTTTGAAACTCCTCATCAGATGAAARCGACTATACCCTGCTTYGTCTGCCAGAGTTTGAACGGAAAAATTTACGTCTACCCCATCAACAATCAAATCATGAACACGATYGAGTTCGGGTGATCCTGATGGAAATGCTGTTTCATCAGACGCCATATTTCCATGGATGCCAAAATACCCCTCCAGGCAATCACCAAGAGCACAYTCGGCCTCCAGGATACCGGCTCCACTTTCCAGACTGGTAATAAAACGGTTAAGTCGCCCGGTCATTTCCTGATCAAAAAATACTGGTTTAACAAAATGCTGATAATCGGCATTGCTTGCGGACACGCCCGCCTGCTGCTGCCAATTACAGATCCACCCGGCATCAATATACACCATCCGATACGACCATGGACCCGATTCCGGGTTACAAGAATGGGCTTCGTCAGGATTGATCATAACATGTTGACCGGGGTATATTCGAGTGATCTGTCGCTGATTGATGTATTTTGATGACCCTTGATCAACCACACCAAAGCTGAATTCGTCATGTGTGTGCGTATGATAATGTGCAAAAGTGTGCCTGGATGTACGTAATTCTACATGTGGCAATAATGTCTGCCTGATCAGATGCTCTTCAGCTGATTTCATCAACATTTCGTTCATTTGCCATCACGCGAGGAATACAAGAAGAACACAGAATGCC
>JAESRR010000087.1 GCA_016764535.1 Cohaesibacteraceae bacterium
CCTTTTTCCCGGTTTGTTACGTAAGGTTCAAGTAACTGGTGGCGATTTTTGCCCGGAAACCCGATCCCGTTGTCAATAATATTGATGGTGTAGTTTTCACCCGTTTTTTCAGCAGAAACAAATATTGTGCCAGGACCACGTATTTCTCGATCTTCAGGGGTTACTGCCTCGATTGCTTCTTTCGCATTTTTGACCAGATTGGTAAAAGCCTGGGAAATAAGCCGGTGATCAAACAGCCCGGGCATCTCTTTTGGAATATTGATTTCAAAAGAGATTTCATCCGTCCCTACTTTTTGTAAAAACACAGCCTCATTGAGTACGTCAGTTAAGTTATGGTGTTCGAATGTTGGTTTTGGCATCCTGGCAAACGACGAAAATTCATTGACCATGCGCCCGATATCGCCAACCTGGCGAACAATCGTGTCAGTACACTGATCAAAAACCTTGCGATCCTCTTCGGCAATTTGTTTGCCAAATCTGCGTTTAAGTCGTTCTGCTGACAACTGAATTGGTGTGAGAGGATTCTTGATTTCATGGGCTATCCGTCGGGCAACATCAGCCCAGGCGGAAGTTCTTTGCGCCGTCACAAGATCAGTAATATCGTCAAGTGTAACGACATAATTATGGTTCAGATCTGTTCTGGTTTCCGACGTGATGCGAACCGTAAGGGTCCGCTCCCGACCTTTCCTTGTTAATTTAATCTGACCGTTGTAACTGCTTCCGTGTTTGCGCCTGGCTTCTGCCAACAATTCACTCATTTCGGGGATCAGTTTGCCAATTGGTTTATGAACGACTTTTCTTGCCTCAACATTTAATAAATCCATAGCAGCCTTATTCACCAGTGTTACAAGTTCATCAGCATTAACCCCGATAACGCCTGAGGTAACTCCTGATAGAACAGCTTCCGTAAATCGTCTTCTGGCATCTGCCTGATCTTTCACAAGCAATATTTCATCACGCTGGGAGCGTAACTGACTGGTCATATTATTAAATGTAGCGCTGAGTTTACCAATATCCGCGGTCGTTTTCTCTACAGGTACCTGAACAACCAGATTACCTTTGGAGACTTCATCTGCAGCGTAAATTAGTCGACGGATTGGATCGACCAGACGATCAGCAAAACCAATTCCCAACCAGACTGCAGCAAGGAGAACGGTAATCGCGACGCCGGTATAGAGGCCAAGAAAAGCCAGTTTGAGATTTTCACTGGACAGTTCCATCTGTCGAAAAGCTGCAACATTGGCATTCGTGCGATGAAGATATTCAAGTACAACCGGATCAATTACCTGCACTGCATAAAGATAGGCATCCGCAAAAGCAGTGAGACGAACGATTCCTCCCACAAGATTTGTGTTGCCCAATGAAATTAGCATGGGAACATCATCGGCTCTTGCATAACGTCTGGGATCGGGAATGTCTGGCGGGTTTTTTATTATCTCGTTTTCGGTTTGCAATAAAACTGCACCATTGGAAGCCAGCAAATAAACCAATGGAATGCCTTTTTCCCGAGACTTGGCATTCATAAATTTATTAAATTCGATCGGATTGATTGCAAAAGCAGGTTCTGCATTATTTATATCAGCAGCAAATGCCGCCAAATCCCTTCTCAGTGAATTCTGATGCTCTCGAATATAGGCTGAAGCTACGGTCGTCGAGTTAGTAATCATGGCCTGCATCTGTGACCCAAACCAGCGATCCAGACCGCGTTCAAGAGTGACGCTCGCAAATATGGCTACAAGGATTGCAGGAGTTGCAGCAACCAGGCCAAACAAAACAACGATTCGACCGTGCAATTGCGCTGCTGCCCGCCCCGAACGCAATGTCCGCCAGATAATTATGAGTTCCCAAAGAACAACGCAAAACAACACAAAAACCAAAGCCGCATTGATTAGCAATGCAGTTTGAATACCGGTTTCGGTCTGCAGAACCGGAATTAATCCCAACAAAATGCCAAATGTTGTGAACCCCGACCCAATTGCAAGGATTACACAAACCAGACCAATGCGTCGAATGAGACGGCGGTCTTCTATTGGAGGAGTACCAGAATGAACGATATCGCTGGAATTGGTATTAATTATCATATGCCCTGTGCAATTTGAACACGCAATATCCGCCAGATATTCTACCCGTCGGGTTTTCGTGCACTATGATACAATTCTGAGCGTATACTACAAACACATTGTTGCAGAAATGAGACAGTGTGACATATTTATCAACAGGGCCTATTGAGCCGGATGTCTTATTATCTGGACCCCCAGATCCTTAATCTTCTTACGCAGAGTATTTCTGTTCAATCCCAATAACTCGGATGCCTTGATTTGATTGCCTCTTGTAGCTGCCAGTGTGGCACAAATCAGAGGATATTCGACTTTTTTCAGAATTCTATTATAGAGACCTGGCGGAGGTAGATCTCCAGCAAAACCGGCAAAATATGAAGTTAGATAAGCTTCAATTCGTTCATTTAGATCTGCTTCTTCATTGTAATCAATTTGAAATTCCGACGGGAGACTGGTCAATTCGATCTGTATCGATTCTGCTGTTATAATATCTTCAGGATTTAGCGCAGCAAGACGGCGAACCAGGTTTTCCAGCTCCCTTATATTTCCAGGCCAGCGATATTGACGAAGACATTCCAGTGCACCAGAATCCAGCTGCTTGGACGGTAGTCCTTCTTTTTCTGCGTTGAGAAAAAAATGCCTTGCCAGATCCGATATATCTTCCGTTCTTTCCCGCAAAGGAGGTATGCGCAGTGGAACAACATTTAGTCGATAATATAGATCTTCACGAAAAAGACCTTGATTTATCAACTGTTTGAGGTCCTTGTTTGTAGCCGTCACAATCCTGACATCGGTTTTTACCGGATTTCGCCCACCCACAGTGGTGTACTCACCCTGTTGTAAAACCCGTAATAACCGGGTTTGTGCATCCATTGGCATGTCACCAATTTCATCCAGAAAAAGTGTCCCGCCTTCTGCCTGTTCAAACCTACCGGCGGCCCTTGTCAATGCTCCTGTAAAGGCCCCTTTTTCATGTCCAAACAAGTCGCTTTCGATAAGATCCTTTGGTATCGCAGCCATATTTATCGCAACAAACGGTCCCGATTTGCGTTTACCAAAGTCATGTAGCGCCTGTGCCACAAGTTCTTTGCCAGTTCCACTTTCGCCACTTATCAGAACTGTAAGATCTGTCTGCATGAGACGTGCGAGAATACGATAGATTTCCTGCATTGCTGCTGACCGACCAACAAGCGGCATGTTGTCCTGATCAATTTCGGGCCTGTTCGATGCTTTCTGTTCCCGGGGTTCGGCAAGTGCCCGGCCAACGATGGATATGAGTTCTTTCAAGTCAAACGGTTTGGGTAAATATTCGTAGGCGCCATTTTCAGATGCCTGAATGGCCGTCATGAATGTGTTTTGAGCACTCATCACAATAACGGGTAGATCAGGGCGCGCCTTTTTCATTCTGGGCAGAATGTCAAATATATTTTCATCGGGCATGATGACATCGGTGATTACCAGGTCTCCATCACCTTTCGATACCCATTTCCAAAGTGTATTTGCATTGGATGTCAGTCGGACTTCATATCCTGCGCGAGCGAGAGCCTGATTGAGTACAGTTCTGATTGCTGCATCATCATCTGCAACGAGAATGGTTCCGCTTGGCATGATTATTGACTTTCATCAGTAACATTATCAGGGGTGGCCTGTTTAAAGGCCGGTAGCAAGACCCGAAAAGTGGTGTCTCTGGGCTGAGACTGACAATCAATCACACCGCCGTGGTCTCTCACCAATTTTGCAACGAGAGCCAGACCCAAACCACCACCATTTGCTTTGGTCGTAACAAAAGGATCAAACATATGCGGAGCAATATCGTCAGGAACACCACCACCATTGTCATGTACACAAAACTCCAATGGCAAACTGGTTCGTTCCTTGATCCCCGGCATTGATAATCTAACCCCTGGTTTAAAGGCTGTTGTCAGGCAAATTTCCGGTTTGCGTTGTGTTTTTACAGCTTCTGCCGCGTTTTTTACAAGATTGAGAAAAATTTGTATGAGTTGATCCCGGTTCGCATATACCGGGGGAAGTGAAGGATCATATTGTTCCCGAATTTCGATGCCTTTGGCAAAGCCTGAGGCTGCCAACCGCCTTACATGTTCAAGAACCTCATGAATATTGACAGCTTCCCGTGAAATCGGACGTTCATCGGAAAAGACCTCCATCCGTTCAACAAGCTTAACAATCCGATCTGTTTCATCAATTATTAAACGGGTCAAAATCCGGTCATCTGCATCCGACGTACTTTCCAGTAACTGGGCGGCTCCACGAATACCGGATAACGGATTTTTGATTTCATGCGCAAGCATCATTGCCAAACCGGATACAGAGCGAGCGGCACCCTGGTGGGTCAGCTGACGGTCCATTTTGTCTGCCATTGTGCGTTCCTGGAGCATCACAACAACATGCCCGGGACTATCAACAACGGGCGCTACATTGATATCTACAATCCGTTCCCTCCCCAGCCTGGGTGTACCAATGTCGACCTTGTATTCGTTCACCGGTGTATTACGGCTACGAACATCCTCAATTAATGAAAGAAGCGGGCTTCCAAACGGAACAAACTGATCAAGGTTATGACGGCTGAGTACGGGGGCCGAGACCTGAAAAAACGCCTGAGCGCTGTCGTTGGCACTTGTCATTCGATTTTCCTGATTGAGCATAAAAACCGGATGAGGCAACCCATTTAACGCTATGCGAGCTGTGTCATCCAGCGAACAATCAGATGAACGTTGATCTTTAAGGCTTTCGTCTTTCATCACAAGGCCTGTTCAGTTTTACCCGGGTTCAGGAAGTATAATTCAAGATCTCTGATCACATCGTCAGAGGAACCGGAAGTAAGAATTTGTTTGCGCAGTTTGCTTCCAAACATTTTGTCTTCCATTTCAACCAAATCCATATACCAACCCAAATGCTTGCGAGAACAACGGATACCGACGATTCCTGGATAGTGATCCAGCATGGCTTCATAATGCGCCACAACCAGAGACAGCAAATCCGCACCAGTTGGTTGAACAGGAATTTCACCAGTAGCCAAAAAATGGGCAGTGTGCCCGGCAAGCCATGGTTTGCCATATGCCCCGCGACCAACCATGACGCCATCAGCTCCGGATTCTTTCAACATGCCAAGTGCATCTTCGGGTGCAAATAAATCACCATTGGCAACTAGCGGGATGGACACCGCTTGTTTAACATTCTGAATCGCCGACCAGTCTGCTATACCTTTATAAAACTGACAACGCGTGCGGCCATGCACAGTAATCAGGCTAATTCCTGATTCTTCTGCCCGTTTGGCAAGACTTGCTGCATTCCTTGAATTATCGTCCCAACCGAGTCGCATTTTGACAGTGACTGGCAAACAAGTTGCTGCAATCGTTGCATCTATCAACCTGATGGCGTGGTCAAGATCACGCATGAGCGCAGACCCGGAATATCCTGTTGTAACGCGTTTGGCTGGACATCCCATATTAATGTCAATGATATCAGCACCGGATCCCTGAGCCAGTCGCGCGCCTTCTGCCATCCAGTCAGGATGGTTTCCCGCCAGTTGAACAATATGATGACGGGTGCCATCACCTTCGGCTCGCAATCGCATTTCTTCCTGGCCGGTTGTAAATGCCTTGCTGGCAATCATTTCCGAAACAACAGCTCCTGCACCAAACTTTGTCGCGATTTTTCTAAATGGCAAATCGGTAATGCCAGACATCGGAGCGAGAAAAACGGCATTGGGAATTTCAACGGAGCCAATTGATAATGGTCCGCCTGCGGCGTGAAGCATAAACTGCCTATAATGTTAGCAAATTTTCAGTTGCACACAAACTAGCCGTAAAATTGAAAGACTGATAGAGGCATAAAGTTTAATCAGTAAATAAATGTATTGAGTAAAGTTGTGAACCAATCAACCTGGGCAAACAGAGGCAGCTCTGCTACAAGATCCAGTTTTGTAAATGGTCAATAAATTTCCGGGGAAACGGGCATGTCGATTCGCAATGCTGTGCTGATTGTAGCCGGAGGTCAGGGACTTCGAGCCCGGACTGATGTTCATTCAAACCCCAAGCAATATGTTCAAGTGCTCGGCAACGCAGTTATCTGGCACACAATTAAACTTTTCCTGGCTAGTTCGAAAACAGATGTAATCCTTGTTGTGGTCGCCGATGGTCATGAGAATATTTATAATCAGGCCGTTTTGGGAATAAATGACAAACGTCTGATGGCGGCTATTATTGGCGGAAATTCCCGCCAACAATCAGTGTTCGCCGGGTTAACGGCATTGAGTGCAACGAATCCGGATTGTGTGCTAATTCATGACGCAGCAAGACCTTGCCTTGCTCAGCGGTCTCTTGCCGAAGTCTATGCGTCTTTATCAACCCACAAAGCCGTTTTAGTTGGCACGCCAGTCGCGGACACATTGAAAAAACTTGGCACCGGTTCACTGGAAACAATCGACAGAACAAATATATGGAATGCCCAAACACCCCAGGCTTTTGATTTCAATTTGATTTTTGATGTCCATAGAAAGGCAGTTTTGGAAAACAATACCTCATTTACCGATGATTGTGGTCTGGCAGAGTGGGCGGGACAGAATATTACCATGATCGATGGCGGAACAGGCAATTTCAAAATAACCAATCCAGATGACTTTGAGCTGGCAGAATGCATTCTAAAAGGCAGATCAATTATGTTGAACGATACCAGAGTTGGAACCGGGTATGATGTTCATGCTTTTGAACCCGGTGACTTGGTTATCCTGGGCGGAGTATCCATCCCGCATAATAAAAAGCTCAAGGGTCACTCGGACGCAGATGTTGCCTTGCATGCTATAACCGACGCTATGCTCGGTGCATTGGCTGATGGAGATATTGGCACCCACTTCCCACCCTCCGACCCCCAGTGGAAGGGGGTTTCTTCAGACAGGTTCCTGATCGATGCAGTACGCCGCGTACAAGACAAAGGTGGCAAAATTCGCCACATTGATTTGACAATTGTTTGCGAGGAACCAAAAATTGGCGCCCATCGGCCCGCCATGAAAAAATCCATTGCTACGATTTGTAATCTTGAAGAAGACCGTATCAGTGTCAAAGCTACAACCAGCGAAAGACTTGGTTTCACAGGGCGCAGGGAAGGCATTGCGGCATTGGCCACAGTCACCCTGGGATTGCCTGAGGAAATATAACAAGTCGGGTATTATGCCAGCTTATCAATATCACCTCTTTGCCAGTTCTCCATCGTTTGCAGACGAAAATCTTCAAAGCAACCTTTAGTAATTGCATCCCGCATACCCTGCATAAGATACTGGTAGTAGTGCAGGTTTATCCAGGTTAGTAACATTGACCCAAGGCCTTCATTAGATCTGACTAAATGATGCAGATAAGCCCGGGAATAGTCCTTTGCAGCGGGACACGAGCTTTGTTCATCAAGAGGCCGATGATCGTCCTTGTGTCGTGCATTTTTAATATTTACTTTGCCAAAACGCGAATATGCCAGACCGTGGCGCCCTGCTCTCGTGGGCATCACGCAATCGAACATATCGACGCCTCTGGCAACGGACTGCAACAAATCATCGGGCGTTCCAACGCCCATCAAATATCTTGGCTTGTTGACTGGTAAAAGTGGTGTGGTGATTTCCAGCATGCGGAGCATAACATCCTGTGGCTCCCCAACAGCAAGTCCTCCGATAGAATACCCTTTCAGATCCAGTGCTTTAAGCGATAAAGCAGATTCTTCACGTAGTGAGGGGATGTCCCCTCCCTGGACTATACCGAACATAGCCTGGCCTGGCCGATCACCAAATGCTGTTTTACAACGGTCGGCCCAACGTAGCGACAATTGCATTGCCCGCTCTATTTCATCCCGGGTTGCCGGTAGAGCAGTACATTCATCAAGCTGCATCTGAATATCAGATCCGAGAAGGCACTGGATTTCAATTGAGCGTTCAGGTGTCATTTCATGCCGACTGCCGTCAATATGAGACTGGAAAGTTACGCCCTGTTCGGTAATCTTGCGTAATTTGGACAAAGACATGACCTGAAATCCGCCCGAGTCAGTCAGAATCGGATATGGCCAGTTTGCAAATTTATGCAGACCTCCGAGTTTTTCGATCCGCTCCGCCCCAGGCCGTAACATCAAATGGTATGTATTTCCAAGAATTACATCAGCACCAAGCTCACGTACCTGGCCGGGATACATGTGCTTTACTGTGGCGGCTGTGCCCACTGGCATGAATGCCGGCGTACGAATAACACCTCTTGGTGTCTGAATTTTACCTTTACGCGCTCCGGCATCCGTTGCCTGTAGAGTGAAGCCAAAATCTTTTTTTGTCATGAAGTATGTTCCGGGAAGAGCAGTGAACCATCGCCATATGAATAAAAGCGGTAGCCCGTTTCAATTGCGTGGGCGTATGACGATTTCATGGTTTCAAAACCGGCGAAAGCAGAAACAAGCATGAATAAAGTTGAACGTGGCAAATGGAAGTTTGTCATAAGTGCATCCACGGCCCTGAATGAATAACCAGGTGTAATAAAAATATCAGTATCTCCACAAAACGGTGAGATTATACGGTCCTCGGAAGTCGCGCTTTCCAGCAGGCGAAGCGAAGTTGTGC
>JAESRR010000088.1 GCA_016764535.1 Cohaesibacteraceae bacterium
TGTCAGCTCCAAAGCCCTCTCGAGCTCCTGTCCATTATGAACTTCAATGAGAACATCAAGTCCAAGTTCAATTGCGGTCTCCTCCAAAGCCTTGCCTTCGTCATCAGAAACAGATGCCATGATAATCAGGATACAATCGCCACCCCACGCTCGAGCTTCATAGACCTGGTAGGGATCATATAAAAAATCTTTGCGTAACGCTGGTAAACAAACTGCATCCCGCGCAATAGTCAGGAAGTCAGGATGCCCCTGGAAAGATGGCGTATCTGTTAGCACAGACAAGCAGGTTGCTCCACCAGCCTGATAGGCCAAAGCCAGAGATTTTGGATCAAAATTCTCTCGTATCAGCCCCTTTGATGGGCTGGTTTTTTTAATCTCCGCAATGAGAGCGAATTCGCCAGTGTCGTTTTTTGATTTTAGAGCTTTGTAAAAGCCCCGGGTCGGCGGACAATCTAAAATGCGGGATTTGAGTTCTGCGAGGGGAATAGTTGTTTTTGCAGCAGCAATTTCAACACGCTTATATGCCTCAATTTTTTGTAGAATATCGTTCATTACTTATCCGTTTGAAACGTCGACAAGTTTTGATAACGCCCGGGCTGCGTTACCGCTGTTTATTGAATCAGCTGCAATACTAACTCCGTCAGCGAGAGTAGGAGCTGCTCCGGCAACAAGAAGTGAGGCAGCTGAGTTCAGAAGCACAATGTCACGATAGGCATTGTGCTCGCCGTCCAGTATGGCACGAAGGGCGGTTGCATTTTCGCGAGCCTCACCACCTCGCAAATTTTCGATAGTTGTGCGTTCAAGACCAACTTCTTCGGGTGTTACTTCGAACTGTCGAATTTTACCATCTTTCAATTCTGCAACAACGGAAGGCCCCAGCGTGGACAATTCATCCATCCCGCCTGCACCATGCACTACCCAGGCAGTTTTAGAACCATGATTTCGTAAAGTTTCTACCATTGGCCGTATCCACTCCGGAGCAAAYACGCCGATCAGGTGATATTTAACCTTTGCCGGGTTGGAAAGGGGTCCCAGCAGGTTGAAGATTGTGCGAGTACCAAGTTCGACACGGCTCGGCCCGACATGCTTCATCGCAGCGTGGTGATTTGGTGCAAACATGAAGCCTATGCCAGCTTCCTCAATACACCGTGTGATACCTTCAAATGGTTGATCCAGATTTACACCAAGCACGGACAAACAATCGGCAGTTCCGGTTTTGGAAGAAAGTGCCCGATTGCCATGCTTCGCAACCGGCACACCGGCACCTGCCACGACAATCGCAGAAGCGGTCGAAATATTGTAGGTCTTTGCTCCGTCTCCGCCTGTACCGACAATATCAATTGCATTCCCGGGAGCCGATACGGTTGCCATTTTCTCGCGCATAATGGCGACCGCGCCGGTTATTTCCTCAACAGTCTCTCCCCGAACCCGTAGAGCCATAAGAAACCCGCCAATTTGGCTGGGTGTTGCCTCTCCAGACATAATAATCGAAAATGCTTCTCGCGCCTGATCTTCAGAAAGGCTGTTACCTTCGGCAACATATTCAAGTAGCGATTTCAAATTACTCATACATCTGGCCCTTTGCTACATTCCCATTATCAACGATAGTTATGCTGACCGGGTTGATTGGCATCGCCGCCAAGAATGTAAGTCAGAGCAGCCTGATTAACATTAACACCCAGATCATCCTGCATGGCCACAATGAATTGCGACAGCATGTCATTCTGCAGACCAGCTGAAGCGGCCTGTATCGATCTGCCTGCCTGCTTTTCATCAAACAGGGGAGTGTCGGAAGAGGTGATTACAAGGACAATGTGCTTGCTGCCATCGACGGCCGACAAGGCACTGTTGACAGTGCCATTGAAAGTTTCAGCAATTACCGATGATGCCAGACCAGATGCGCCTGACGTTCGTGTAAAAGGCTGACTGGAAGATATCGAAAGGCTTTCTTTATCAGCAAGAATATCCAAAGTGCCGCCAGCGTTTAGTTGTTTTACATAATCAGTGGCCAATTCGGTGATAATCCGGCTGGTTTCAGAACTCTTCCAGGCATCTGCGACTGTTTCACGTACATCCACAAGCTCACGGGTTTGGGTAAGCTCGACTGCGCTCACATCGAACCAGAGGAACCCCTGTTGATTCAGATCAAGAGGGTCGTTTTCAAGGCCCTGTTCGCTTGCATAAACGGCATCAAGCAATTGTGTCTGTATTGGCAATTGTGGAGCGCTATCCCCTGATTTTAATTCACCCCGGGCGTCAATAAGCCTGATTTCTTCATATGGCAAATTCAAGGAGTTGGCGATCAGTTTAAGCGTTGCGCCGCCTGCACGTTCGTCTTCGATTTTGTCGTGTAAATCCAGAACTTCCTCGGAAGCACGTGATTCGGCAACCGTGTTTTTTATGGAGTCGGATACTTCGGAAAAAGGTGTGACGATCTCTTCGCGTACTTCTGTAATGCGCAAAATAACGGAACCAAACCGGCCTTCAACAACATCGCTAACCTCATTAAGGCCAAGTGCAAATGCCGCATTTGCAACAAGATTATCAGCGAAGTCAGAACGAGCGAGAACTCCAAGAGAAACATCTGCACTTGTTTTACCGGCAGTTTTTAACTCGTCGTCAAAGCTTGCACCATTTTTCAATCGCTCATTCGCTTCCCGGGCTGCATCCAGATTTTCAAAGCGAAGTTGATCGACACCTCTTTTGCCTGCCTTGGTGTAGCTGGCAATGGTCGCCTGGTATTGTTGCTGAGCTTCTTCGTCTGTAACAGCAGATGGATCTGCCAGAACCGATGGTTCAATGCGCAAATATGAAAACGAACGATATTCCGGTGCGTCGTATTCGGTTTTTACACCATCATAGTAGGTGGCAAGTGCAGTTTCCGTTGGGTCTGCAATTTCACCTGCCATGGAAGAGGCGAGTTCAACATAGCGAATCGTGCGGGTTTCCCGATTATAAGCATCCAGTGCCTTGATAAGTGACAGTGGCGCATTCAATTCGCCGGTGAGGGAAGAAACAAGCTGGGCGCGCTCGGCCAGGGATTTGCGATCAGTCACGTACTGATCTTCTGTCAGGCCATTAGAACGTAATATTTGTTGAAAAAAGGAACGATTGAACCCTCCAGCACTCTGTCTGAACAATGGATCTTCGGATATTGACCTGGCAAGTTCACCATCGGAGAGACCAAGAGAGAAGTTTTTTGTCTGCTGGGTCAATGTCGCATCGGTCAATAACCTGCCAAGGACACGTCCCGGTACGCCAAATGCCTGTGCCTGTTGATTAGTAACAGGCTGGCCAAATTGCTGGCTTAGCTGTTGAACAGATTGGTTATAGGCAACTTCAAACTGTCGAATGGAAACTTCTGTTCCACCAACTCTTGCAACTTCGTTGGCTCCGAATCCTCTAAATACGTCGGAAACTCCCCAGACGGCAAAACTCATTACAAGCARWGCAATCAGGATTTTGGCGACCCAGTTGGTTGCCATCGAACGCATGACTTCCATCATGTCAGGGGGATTCCTTCCACTCGATCCACATTTGGTGGATACTTAATTATTATTTGTCGGCGAGAAAGCCGAATTTGTGCTGGATAATATAAAGCACAAACGCATGGTGCAACCCGCGAAACGGTCAAACGTCACAGATTGGCAACTAAATACATAAACAGATTGCGAGGGCTACACCTCAGCGCCGGAATTTGTTAGTCAGTCCTTGAGAATTCAGTCAATTAATTGCCATCAAAAGGAATATAGAATGTCAACTCCCATCAAGCCACTGGTTGCGGGTAACTGGAAAATGAACGGACTGGCAACACAGGTGACGGAGTTTGCCGCTTTGGTTGATGGATATAGTGGCATGGAAGACAAAGTGGACTGTATGATATGTCCGCCGGCCACGCTTATTGCGGCTCTTGCAAATTTTTCGCAGGAATCAACAATTGAAATTGGCGGACAGAATTGTCACGCCAGTGCCACTGGAGCCCACACAGGTGATATATCTGCCGAAATGTTGTCAGATGCCGGTGCAACAAGTGTAATTGTCGGGCATTCGGAAAGACGCGCTGATCATGGTGAAACAAGTGAAGATGTAAATCGTTGTGCCAGGGCCGCGTGGCGTGCAGGGCTGGTTTCAATCATATGTATTGGTGAAACAGCCGAACAAAGAAAACAGGGTATAACTCTGGATATTATCGGTGAACAATTGCTTGGTTCAGTTCCCGATGACGCAACCTCATCCAATTGTGTCATCGCCTATGAGCCGGTTTGGGCAATTGGTACAGGTTTGACACCAACGGCACAGGATGTGGCAGATGTACATTCTTCAATTAGGCAGTCTTTGGTCAGGCGATTTGGTGATGAAGGCCAGCAAATGCGCTTGTTATATGGCGGTTCTGTCAAACCGGCGAATGCTGCGGAATTGATGGGTGTCATTGATGTTGACGGTGCGCTTGTCGGTGGCGCAAGTCTCAAAGCTGCAGATCTTCTGGGCATATTGAACGCGTACGAATGAAAAACGAGCAGATGGATCGGCGTGCAGCCCCCGGCTTTTCACCATTGATTGCAGCAAATGTAGAAACAATTCGCATAAATATTTGTTAGGGACTGGAAAGCGCTGCGTTGATCGTGTAAAACCCGCTCAATAGATTTGGAAGGGCGGCGCATGCGCTGCCCTGTTTTCGTGCAAATTGCCGATTTTGGCAATTGATAGATTGCTCTTAATAGTAACGGAAAAACGATGGAACTGGTCCTGGTCGTTATTCACCTGATGGTGGTTGTTGTTTTGGTAGCTCTTGTGCTGTTTCAGAAGTCTGAAGGCGGTGCACTGGGTATTGGTGGCGGAGGCGGCGGGGGCTTCATGTCTACGCGTGGTTCTGCCAGTTTTCTGACAAGGGCGACTGCTTTTCTTGCTGCAGCTTTTTTTGCAACATCAATTGGTCTTACTGTGATCGCAAAGATTAGCGACCGTCCCGCTGATATTCTTGATAGCATCCAAAATTCATCTGGTACTTCCGGTGGCAACACCCTGGGTGAAGGTGGTATTTTTGGTACACAGACGCCGCAGGAACCACAGAATACCGAGCCTCAGGCTCCGGTATCTCAATAGTTTTTTTGCAGTAATCATTACGGCGTTTAATCGGATTTTGGTGACGTTGGCCTGGTATTTTATTAACCGGGCCATTCGTTATGTGGAAATCTGCGATTCGTCCATGACGAATCGCCTTGAACAGGGCTAGTTTATACTCCCATGGCGCGATACATTTTTATAACCGGCGGTGTGGTTTCTTCGCTTGGAAAAGGGCTTGCTTCAGCGGCTCTTGGAGCATGTTTGCAGGCGAGGGGCTATACCGTACGCCTCCGCAAGCTTGATCCCTATCTCAATGTAGATCCCGGCACCATGTCTCCCTATCAACATGGTGAGTGTTTTGTTACCGACGACGGTGCGGAAACAGATCTGGATCTGGGGCATTATGAACGGTTCACAGGCCGCCCTGGCAACAAAAATGATAATATTACCACCGGCCGGATTTATCAAAATATTCTAACGCGAGAGCGGCGTGGCGATTATCTGGGTGGAACTGTGCAGGTCATTCCTCACGTTACCGATGAAATCAAGGCGTTCATCCGTGATGGAAATGATGAATATGACTTTGTTCTGTGCGAAGTGGGTGGAACCGTTGGCGATATAGAGGGATTGCCGTTTTTCGAAGCTATTCGTCAGTTTGGCAATGACATGCCACGCGGACAGGTAATTTATATCCATTTGACCCTGGTTCCGTATGTCGCAAGTGCCGGTGAATTGAAAACCAAACCGACCCAGCATTCTGTGAAAGAATTACGATCTATCGGTATTCAGCCGGATATTTTGATGGTTCGTTGTGATCGGGAAATCCCTGAAAACGAACGACGTAAACTGTCCCAGTTTTGCAATGTTCCTCAATCTGCTGTTATTCAAGCTCTTGATGTCCCTTCGATTTACGATGTTCCACTGTCCTATCATGCGGAAGGACTTGATGATGAAGTTCTTGCAGCTTTCGGAATTAAGGGAGCGCCTGCTCCAAAACTGGAGCGATGGGAAAAAATTTCAAAAGGAATCGCCAATCCTGAAGGCGATGTGACCATTGCGATTGTTGGTAAATACACAATATTAAAAGATGCCTACAAATCGCTTATTGAAGCATTGGTGCATGGCGGGATTGCAAATCGGGTGCGCGTCAATCTGGAATGGATTGAATCTGAAATCTTTGAAAAGGAAGATCCAACGGCTCATCTGGAAGGCGTGCACGCCATTTTGGTTCCTGGCGGATTTGGTGAACGCGGTGCCGAAGGAAAAATTAGAGCCGTACAATATGCGCGCGAACACAAAATACCGTTTTTCGGTATTTGTTATGGCATGCAGATGGCGGTGATAGAAGCAGCCAGAAATATTGCCGGAATCAAAGACGCGACCTCATCTGAATTTTCCAAAACCGGCTCTGCTGTTGTTGGTTTGATGACTGAGTGGACAAAAGGAAATTTATTGCAGGAAAGAACCAGTGATGGGGATATGGGAGGCACCATGCGTCTGGGGGCTTATCCTTCAATTCTGTCAAGTGGATCAAAAATTGCAGAAATTTATGGCTCTGACGAGATTTCGGAGCGTCACAGGCATCGTTATGAAGTCAATATTGCCTACAAGAATCAACTGGAAAAAGCCGGATTAAAATTTTCCGGTCTATCTCCCGACGGTATTTTGCCGGAAACGGTTGAACTTGAGGACCATCCCTGGTTTATTGGCGTGCAATATCATCCAGAACTCAAGTCCAGACCTTTCGATCCACATCCGTTGTTCGCTTCTTTTGTCGCTGCTGCTCTGGATCAAAGTCGTCTGGTTTAGGGGGAACTATGTCTCGCGGATTTGATCATCTGGTACTACCCGTTCACGATCTGGATTGTGCACGCAGATTCTATGAAAAACTCGGCTTTACAACAACACCCGTTGGATACCATGCATTTGGGACGAGTAATTTTCTTGTTCAAATGAATGGTGTGTTTCTGGAGATTATCACCGTTCATGACGCGTTATTGATCCCGCCCGACAAAACCAGAGCGTTTTCCTTTCCCGGATTTGTTCAAAAATTTCTTGCCGGGCAAGAAGGTTTTGGGATGCTTGTTTTGCGCTCTGAAGATGCTGCCGCAGATATCGAACAATGGCGTGAGCTTGGATTGCAAACGTATGAAAAATTTGATTTTGAACGCATCGCCACGGACCAGACAGGTATTGATAGAAAAGTAGCGTTCTCGCTTGCTTTCACGGCTTCGGAATTCATAAATGAAGCGGGATTTTTTACTTGTCAGCAACATTATCCCGAGAATTTTTGGAAGGCTGAATTCCAGTCCCATGAAAATCAATCGACGCATATTTCAAGCGTGTTTATGAGTGCCGAAAGTCCGGCTGATCACCATGAGTTTTTGGGTGGGTTTACCGGGCAGCGTGAAATGAACGCAACCAGTCTTGGTATTTCCATGGATTGTGACGGTTCGGATTTGCGTGTGCTTTCACCTCTGGCATGTGAAAGTTTGTTTGGGATTTCACCGGTCGACAGTAAATCCAGGCTGTTTGGATATTCGATTGTCGTTCCGGATTTGGAAAAACTAAAAAATATTCTTGGGCAGAATGATATTCAGTTCAGCATGCGTCATGAGCAGGCCATAATATCCCCGGAAGTTGCTTTTGGAGTTACCCTTGTCTTTGAACAATCCTGAAACGAACTGCGGAGCAAATAATGACCGGCTCGAAATCTGATGTTACGGTTGGTTCCGTAACTTTTTCAAATAAACTTCCCTTTGTATTGATCGCGGGGCCATGTCAGATGGAAACCCGGGATCATGCGTTTGAAATGGCGTCCGCGATCAAGGAAATTACCGATCGGCTGGGCATACCGTTAATTTATAAGTCATCATTCGATAAAGCCAACCGGTCGAGTATTTCAGGAAAACGTGGCATCGGGTTTGAGAAGGGTCTTGAGGTTTTCGCAGAACTCAAAAACACTTTCGGGTTTCCTGTTATCACAGATGTGCACGAGGTACATCAATGCGTTCCCGTTGCTAATGTGTGTGACATTCTTCAAATCCCGGCTTTCCTGTGTCGTCAAACAGATCTGGTTGTTGCTGCCGCGAAAACCGGTGCTGTTTTGAATATCAAGAAGGGTCAGTTCGCAGCTCCCTGGGATATGAAGTATATCGTGGAAAAAGCCACTCGGTCGGGAAATTCAAATATTCTGCTAACCGAACGCGGCGCGAGTTTTGGATATAATGCACTGGTGACCGATATGCGGTCCTTACCCATTATGGCCGAAGAAGGAACTCCCGTCATATTTGACGCAACGCATTCCGTGCAGCAGCCAGGCGGGAAAGGCGGGTCGACCGGCGGACAGCGTGAGTTTGTGCCCGTGTTATCAAAAGCCGCTCTTGCTACCGGCATTTCCGGATTGTTTCTTGAAACACATCAGGATCCGGACACCGCTCCATCCGATGGGCCAAATATGGTGCCACTTGATAAACTTGAAGCGATGTTGGTTCAGTTTAAAGCGATCGACGACCTGGTAAAATCATTCTGATCGGTATTTTGCGAGATTGATGCCTGGTTCATTG
>JAESRR010000224.1 GCA_016764535.1 Cohaesibacteraceae bacterium
GCAATTGCACATGTGAACGACAGATTTTCACTGGCCGGGATGATGGAGAAGAAGCTGGATATATACATTTCTCTCCTAAAGCCGCGATAAACAGACAAAATCATCATTTGATTGCCTTGCAAGCGTTGGAAACCAATTTTAAACTTGCTTCCGGCAGAATAGACAGCATATGACTTAATGCAGTGACAGGGGTAAATTAAAACCTTGTCATTGAACCCTTATCGTCCTCAGCAGGAGAGTGAACCCATTCGTCGTCCAAACAGAGCGCAACCGCCCCGTAAGGAAGGGCCTCGCGTAAATCGTGATATCAAGTCACCTGAAGTTCAACTTATCGATATTGATGGCAATAACATCGGTAATATCGATACGCAGGAAGCGCAAAACAGAGCAGATGAAGCCGGGATGGACCTGGTTGAGATTGCTCCAAATTCCGTTCCTCCCGTTTGCAAAATTCTGGATTATGGTCGTTACAAATACCAGGCCCAGAAAAAAGCGTCTGAAGCACGCAAAAAGCAAAAGACGGTTGAGATCAAGGAAATCAAGATGCGCCCCAATATTGATGACCATGATTATGGCGTCAAAATGCGTAGCATGAAGAAATTCTTTGATAATGGCGACAAAGTGAAAGTAACACTGCGTTTCCGTGGTCGTGAGATGGCCCATCAGGAACTGGGTATGCGTTTGCTTATTCGTGTTCGGGATGAGTCTGCGGAATATACAAAAGTTGAAGCTGCGCCGAAACTTGAGGGTCGCCAGATGATTATGGTGTTGGCACCTAAATAGAATACAGGCTGCAACTGACATTAAAGGCACCTTTCGGGTGCCTTTTTTCGTAGGTATTGCGCAATAAAAAATAAATAAAAAGGGACGGCTAATGCCGCCCCTCCCGGTATAACAGTACCAAATCGCAACACTTTTCTGGTCTGCTCGAAGCCACACCACATCGTGGCCGAGAACATCTGCTCCTTGGTATGCAATCCAGTTATCCTAAAATACCTTGCGCTAAACAACATCAATTCTCGTATGTCCCGTTTCTTCACAGAAAAGTGACATTCCATTCAATTGAATGGAACTGTCGGGATGCGATTGCGACCACAGTGATACCGCCGGGTGAAAGTTGGCACTTATGGCGTGTAAGGCAGCAAGTCGGTTTTGGGCTGACCTTTTTTAAACTCACGAAAAATCCCCAAATCCGGGGTGATTGATTCTTTTTAATAAAATAACTTGCCTGGCAGGAAGCACGCCGTTATAAACGCGCGTCTTGAGCTGGCCGGCGAGGGTGTGCATTTATGCGTACACCCAGGGCATGCCGTGTCCGCTCATAATGCTCTCGTTTTGGTGTGCATCACACTGAAATGAATTTGAAATCAACTCCATGGAGATGAGCAGAATGCCCAAAATGAAAACAAAATCCAGTGTTAAGAAGCGCTTCAAGCTGACAGCATCTGGTAAAGTTAAAGCTGGTCAGGCCGGAAAACGCCACATGATGATCAAGCGGACTAACAAATTCATCCGCAATGCACGCGGCACAACAATTCTTTGCGATGCAGATGCACGCATCATCAAGAAATTTATGCCCTACGGCTAAGCCGTCAGTTTGCATCTCAAGGAGAGTTTAAATGTCTCGCGTGAAACGTGGCGTGACGGCCCATGCCCGTCATAAAAAAGTTATTAAAGCTGCGAAAGGTTTTTACGGCCGCCGTAAAAATACTATTCGCATTGCCAAACAGGCAGTTGAAAAAGCCGGTCAATACGCATATCGCGATCGGCGCACCAGGAAACGTAATTTTCGTTCCCTTTGGATTCAGCGGATTAACGCTGCAGTTCGTGAACAGGGTATGACTTACGGACGCTTTATTGAAGGATTGACAAAATCCAGCATTGAAGTGGACAGGAAAGTTCTTTCAGATCTTGCTATTCATCAACCAGAAGCCTTTACGGCTCTTGTTGAAAAGGCAAAATCTGCAATAGCCTGATCATTGTATTGATCCTGAATTTTGCAAACGCCGCTGGATTGATTCAGCGGCGTTTGTTGTTTTATCGACTAACATATCGGCGAGGCTTTAATTTAAATGAATGCTGCAACTGATATGGCAATCTGCTAAAACGCCGTGAAACCCAGTTTGACCGACCGAATTGATCCGCCATGACAGATATTCAAACGCTAGAATCCAAAATTCAACTAAACATTTCAGAAGCTTCTGATGAAGCAATTCTGGAGTCTGTGCGCGTCTCGGCGCTGGGAAAAAAGGGCTCGATTTCCCTTGAGATGAAAACCCTGGGGAAAATGACTCCGGAACAGCGCAAGGAAATGGGTCCGGCGCTCAATGGCCTGAAATCACGAATTACGGACGCGATTGCTGTTCGCAAGAGTGTTTTAAAAGCTGAAGCGCTCGAATTGCGTTTGGAGCGGGAAACACTTGATATCTCGCTGCCGACACGAAAAGGTCCGGCAGACACGGGCCGGGTGCATCCGGTGGCGCAGGTGATGGACGAGTTGACGGCCATATTTGCCGACATGGGTTTTGCGATTGCCGAAGGGCCTGACATCGAGACCGATTTTAACAATTTTACGGCTCTGAATTTTCCACCTGATCATCCTGCACGTTTGGAGCACGACACTTTCTTCCTGCCCGAGCGTGAAGACGGAACGCAGATGGTTCTGCGAACCCATACCTCACCGGTGCAGGTGCGTACCATGCGGTCGCAAAAACCGCCGATTCGGGTCATTTGTCCAGGCAGGACCTACAGGTGTGACAGTGATCAGACGCATACACCGATGTTCCATCAGGTTGAAGGGCTGGTCATCGACAAGACCGCCAATCTTGGAAATCTGAAGTGGGTGCTGGAAGAGTTCCTGAAAGCTTTTTTCGAAATTGATAGCGTCAAAATGCGCTTTCGGGCTTCACATTTCCCGTTTACGGAAACGTCCATGGAAGTCGATATCGGTTGCCGAAGGGTTGGCAATGAGATTCGCGTTGGTGAAGGGGACGACTGGTTGGAAATTCTGGGCTGCGGAATGGTTCATCCCAATGTTCTGCGCCATTGTAATCTGGATCCGGATGAGTATCAGGGCTTTGCATGGGGTATGGGCATAGATCGAATTGCCATGTTGAAATATGGCATGCCGGATTTGAGAGCATTCTTTGGTGCTGATAAACGCTGGCTGGATCATTATGGGTTCAAACCATTTGACATACCAAGTCTGGTTGGAGGGCTCAGCCAATGAAATTTACCCTGTCCTGGCTAAAAGAGCATCTCGACACAGATGCCTCTCTGGAAACCATCCTTGATACTTTGACGATTATAGGTCTTGAAGTTGAGGAAGTAGTTGATCGCACAAAAGAGCTGGCTCCCTTTACGGTGGCTTATGTGGAAAGCGCCGAAAAACATCCCGATGCTGATAAATTGCGGGTTTGTCGGGTAAATACCGGAACCGAAGTTTTGCAGATTGTCTGCGGTGCTCCCAACGCGCGTGAAGGCATCAAGGTCGTTCTCGCGCAAAATGGCGCGGTGATACCGACAAATGGTATGAAGCTCAAGCCGACGACAATTCGCGGTGTTGAATCCAACGGTATGATGTGTTCGGAACGGGAGATGGGTCTTTCCGATGAGCATGATGGTATTATGGAATTACCGGTTGATGCGCCGATCGGTGAGCCATTTGCGCCTTTGCTTGGTTTGAACGATCCTGTTATCGAAATTGCGATTACACCGAACCGTGGTGACGCATTGGGTGTTTATGGCGTCGCGCGGGACTTGGCGGCCGCCGGAGTGGGCACTCTGAAAGAACACACACCGGCCCCGATCAAGGGTGGTTTTGATAGTCCGGTTTCAATCGAATTGAATTTTGAGGATGGTGATACGTCACCATGTCCGATGTTCACCGGGATATATGTGCGCGGTGTTAAAAATGGCCCGAGCCCGGAATGGCTGCAGCGTCGGTTGACTGCGATTGGTCTGCGCCCCATCAATATTCTTGTCGATATAACGAATTACGTGGCGTATGACCGTGGACGTCCACTACATGTATATGATGCGGACAAGCTCAACGGGAACATGCATATCCGCCTGGGGCGTGAAGGTGAAAGCCTTTTGGCTCTTGATGGAAAATCCTATGATTTCAACGATGATGTCTGCGTTATAGCAGATGATGCGGGACCGGTTTGCATCGGTGGCGTCATTGGTGGAGAAGAAACAGGAAGTTCGGAAGACACAATCAATGTGCTTCTGGAATGTGCCTGGTTTGATCCCATCAGGACGGCGCGCGTGGGTCGTAATCTTGGTATAATGTCTGATGCACGATATCGCTTTGAGCGTACCGTTGATCCTGCATTCGTTGTGAATGGACTTTACGCGGGTCTTAAAATGATCCTCGATCTTTGTGGTGGTGAACCCTCAAATGCCGTCATTGCCGGGGAAGCACCCATCAGGGATATGGTGATTGATTTTCCATTGTCGGAAGTCAAACGGCTCACTGGATTTGATGTTCAGACAAACGAAATTAAAGCTATTCTGAAGATGCTGGGTTTCTGGGTCTCCGGTACCGGTTCGACTGTAAAAGTTGCGGTTCCGACCTTTAGACCCGACATTCACGGCAAAGCGGATCTTGTGGAAGAAGTTGTTCGCATCATTGGCGTTGACAAGATTCCGTCACAGCCCTTGTCGCGTACCGATACTGTTACAAAATCACTCTTGACAACCCGGCAAATTCGCATCAGGCGCGCTCGAAGGGCGCTTGCCGGGCGCGGAATGACAGAAGCAGTCACCTGGTCTTTTGTTGATCACGAATTGGCAGTGCTGTTCGGTGGTGGCGCAGAAAATCTACAACTGACCAATCCAATTTCAGCAGATTTATCAGATATGCGACCAACCTTGCTGGCCGGATTATTGACAGCTGCCCAACGCAATGTGGATCGTGGGTATCAGGATCTCGCAATATTCGAAGTCGGGCAGGTTTTTCACGGAGATCGTCCCGAAGATCAAAAGACCCATGCAACCGGACTTCGCAGAGGTACAGCAGGACTGGGAGGTTCCGGTCGGCACTGGCGTGAACCAGGAAGTGCAGTAGATGTATTTGATGCGCGCGCAGACGCATTGGCGGTGCTGGAAAGTTTTGGTGTCGATACTTCAAAGGTCCAGATTGTGCGTGGAGCCCCGGATTATTATCATCCGGGTCGTTCCGGTGTTATTCAGCTTGGTCCAAAACTTCGCCTTGGCACATTTGGTGAAATWCATCCTGCGGCACTTGAAAAATGTGGTGTWTCAGGTCCWGTCGTTGCTTTTGAGATTACGATCGAGAATGTGCCGGAACCAAAGAAAAAACAGAGCCGTTCGCGCAGCGCGCTTCAGGTTTCCGATTTACAGTCTGTCAAACGGGATTTCGCGTTTGTTCTTGATCAAAATGTCGAATCCTCAAAACTGGTTCGTGCAGCGCTGGGTGCAGATAAAAACCTGATATCCGGCGTAAATGTTTTCGATCTTTACGAAGGCGATAAYCTGGGCGCGGGTAAAAAATCCCTTGCGATAGATGTTACRTTGCAGCCTAAAARCCAGACTTTGACCGAGGATGACATTGAAGCTGTWTCCAGCAAAATCATTGCGGCCGTCGAAAAAATGACAGGTGGAATTCTGCGCGGATAAAAGATCTGAATTTTGAGAGCAAAATATGATCCGGAGGGGCATGATTGAATAAATCATGTCCCTTTTTTCTATTTGCATYGAAAATCTTCAAGTTGAGGGGGGAAAACAAAGCTGTGGCTCGTTTTGTTCTTGTTGTGTTCATTGTTTGTAGAATCAGTAACACTTTATTTATGTGATTCTCTGCTATTCAAAAAGTGAACAAAATATGACCGAAATTGCGTTGGCTACCCGGGTTCGTCAGATTGTGCTTGCGGATTCTGATTTGGCAAAGATACTGAATATCCTGCGAGACGCCGGATTGCCGGATTGGCGGCTCGTCTCGGGCGCAATTTATCAAACAATCTGGAATGATCTAACCGGTAAACCACAAGGTACAGGCATCAAGGATTATGATGTCGCGTATTTCGATGATTCCGACATCAGCTATGAAGCAGAAGACCGACAGATCAAACGCATTGATGCCTTGCTACCGGATTACCCGGGCAAAATTGAAGTCAGAAATCAGGCGCGGGTGCATTTGTGGTTTAAAAAACGTTTTGGTGTTTCATATCCGCAATTGAGCTGCTCGGACAACAGCCTGGATTATTACATGTGTCCGACACATGCGATTGCGGTGCGACTTGAGCTGGATGATACTTTATCAATCGCGGCTCCGTTTGGTCTTGAAGATATCTTTAATATGCTCGTGAGACCCAATCCGATGAGACTGGGATCTCGTAATGCATATGAAGAAAAGGCGGATCGCATGAAACAGGTTTGGCCGGAACTTACAATCCAGCCATGGATTGATCAGATTGTGGTTTGATTGCCCCTGCCGACAGCAACTTGAGACCCAGATATTCAAGCCAGGCGAATTCCGCCACGACAATTGCCAGAGCGATTTTGATAACAAGGCCGGTTGTCGAAAACCAGTCCGGTGCCAGTATGATGAGAGCAATAGATCCTAGAATCCAGCCAAGATCGCCTGCAAAAATCATCATCAATAGCGCGCGAACAGGGGTAGCCTGCCGGGATACGAAAAATACAAATGCAGCAAAACCAATCAGCATGATTCCCAGATAGGTATAAATCCAGGTGGGAAGTGCAGGGCTGATCAGTGATTGCAGGTCGGATGCAAACAACATGCATATAACCCCACTGGACCCGGCGAACAGGCCATTGCATAACAGGACAGTTTTAAGGCGGGGGATAGTCATCGTAATCATGATTGGCTCCTTTGATGTACTGATAATGGTACGACGCAATGCCTGTGACAATTACCCTGGAGGTAAGTGAAGCGGGAATAAATTTCGGGGTGATGGAAAATGGCATTTGGACAGGCTCTGAAAACCTGGAGAACCCTGCGCGGATTTAGCCAGATGTCGCTGGCCAATAGTGCTGGCATTTCTCCCAGACATGTCTCCTTTCTGGAAACCGGCCGATCCACTCCCACCGAAGGTATGGTCCTCAGGTTGTCCGACACACTGCATCTGCCACTTCGTGAGAAAAACGGGCTGCTGGCAGCGGCGGGGTTTTCACGAAGGTTTGAAGAACGTGGTTGGGATGATGAACATATCAAGGCACAAAAGGAAGCTTTGGAACTTATCCTGACATCTCACAATCCCTATCCGGCACTGGCGCTGGATCGGGGGATGAACGTCTTGCAAACCAATGAGGGTTTTGGAATATTCATCTCCCTGTTTCCCGAAATTCCCGAAGCATCAGCCAATACGAATTTTGTTGAATTGATACTCGCTCCAGGGCCGATGAAAGATGCTATCGAGAATTGGCAGGAAGTTGCCGGAGCCATCGTTGCGCGACTACGATCTCATGTCTGGGTTGCCGGGAAGAACGATGTTCTGGAAGATTTACTCGAACGAATTTTGCAATTCCCCGACGTTGAAGCTGCGATGCACAGGGATTTTCGATCGGGCAACAATTTCCCCATGCTACTTACGCATATCAAGGGACTTGATGGCACGAAAACAAGCTGGTTTTCTACAATCACCACATTTGGGACAGCACAGGATGTGATGCTGGATGAAATCTGGATTGAACAGTTTCACCCGGCCAATGATGTGACCCGGGCTTTACTCTCCAAACAATAGAATGCTTGAATTATTGTAACAGCGTCTCAAGCGGCGCACCGGAGGGCTCTTTGGTGCGATCAAGAACCACATGACTGGCAAAATGTACTTTGCCGGATAAAGCCTGAAGTATGTCGTCGGAAACGGTGTGATAATGCTGAATGTCGGCACATATAAAACGCACCAGATAATCAAATGTACCACTGAGCTTCACACATTCCGTCACCTCTGGGATGCGACCAACAATTCCTTCAAATGTCAAAAATACGCTTGAATCATGGTCACGCAGGGTAACCGTCGCCATCACTTCTACATAACGACAAAGTTGATCAAGATCGATACGGGCATGATAGGGGCCAATCAGGGCGAGTTTTTCAAGCCGCCTGACGCGCTGCAGGCATGGGCTTGGTGAAAGGCCCACTTTTTCTGCAAGGGCCTTGTTGGTTATGCGGGCGTTGGTTTGCATTTCAATCAGAATATTGCGGTCTATGCGATCGAGCGTAATCTTGTTTGACATGGTGTTCGGTCATACCGTTTTGAATTTGGATTTGTTTACAGCATTTTATTCGTTGATTATATCGGATTTTCCATAACATTCCAACTTTGCAAGAGATTTCTGTGGTTTTTGGATGGCAGATAATTTCGAATACTGAATTTGTAACGCAGAATATGGGGTTGCCGATTAATCTTCAAAACCAATTGCGCCATCGATTGTGAGATAATTGTGCTTGTTGAATATGCCGATCCTGCTTGATTGGCGTGGTATCCAGAGTATCGGAAAATACAAATGAGCAAGTCCTGGACAGATCAGTCACAATCCAGAATGAGAATACTCGGGCGCAAGGGTTCGTTTGCATTGTTTGGTGCTCCGGGGGATTGTGGCGGG
>JAESRR010000089.1 GCA_016764535.1 Cohaesibacteraceae bacterium
GGGTGGCAATGCTTGCAACTTTCTCGCATATTGGGATGGTCTGGTTATCTCCGGAAAGTCGGTGACATTGTGTGACTACAGCATAGCTCAACTGGAAGCCAATTGATTGTGATGAAAAGATGGTCAGATATTTTCGGTACTTCCCGGCATTCGGATTTTCGAAAAGCTGTTCGTATCATTCTGGCGTATTTGGTTGACCTGGTACTGCCCCGAAGTTGTTTGGCTTGTGGTGAACTAGTAGCGTTTCACGATGGATTGTGTCCCGCATGTTGGAAGTTGGCGGACTGGATTGATAGTCCATTGTGCGATAAAACAGGCGAACCATTTTCTTATGATTTGGGGCCTGGCGCGTTATCTGGCGAAGCAATCCAAAAACCACCAGTGTTTGGAAAAATGCGCGCGGTGCTTATTTACAGCTCTATTGCCCGTAGCCTGGTCTCGGGATTGAAATATAAAGACAGGCTGGAATTTGCAAAAACCATGGGGCGCTGGATGGCGCGTTCGGCAAATGAGTTACTATTGCCCGACACCATAATGGTGCCTGTGCCGCTCTACTGGCGTCGCCAGCTTCAGCGTAGAGCCAACCAATCTACTTTGCTGGCGACGGCAATGTCGCGCATTACCGGTCATCGCGTTGAACAGAATATATTGCTTCGTGGCAGAAACACTCAAAAGCAGGTCGGTCTTAGCGCCAGTCAACGGGAATCCAATGTGCGCGGGGCTTTCCGTGTGCCGGATGAAATGCAGAAAAAATTGAAGGGCGCGCATGTCATTCTGGTCGATGATGTCTATACCACTGGAGCTACGTTGACCGCTGCAACACATGCCCTGAAACGGGCTGGCTGTGAGAAAGTCGATGTTATTGTGTTTGCGAGGGTTGTCGGAACTACCGATACTTCCATATAAGGCTCACAACAATAAGGAGGCCGCTATGGCAAATATCGTAATCTACACGCGACAAATGTGCGGATATTGCTCGGCTGCCAAAGATTTGTTTAGCAAAAAAGGGCTGTCTTTTACCGAGTTTGATGCGAGCTTCAAGCCGGAGCTGAAACAGGAAATGATAGCAAAATCAAATGGTGGGCGCACTTTCCCACAAATTTTCGTAAATGATCGCCATGTAGGTGGGTGTGATGATTTATTCACGCTTGAGCGCTCGGGCAAGCTGGATGCACTGGTTTCTGTCGCTGTGTGACGAACACAAACGAGATACCGGTCCTGGCGTGGAAAACAGACGAAAACCGAAAAATTGTCAGGGTTTGGAATTTGTTGACCCAATTACGGGTATTCTGGTTAATAACCAAATGCCCGTATTGTTAACAGGTATTTGAGTTAATGTTGGAAGGGCCATATTCGCCAAAATAGTTTCACGGCCGCACCAGGCCCGATAACATGAAGCGGTATCGCTCAGAGGTAACAGTTTGATACATTATTCGTTGATTTGCGAAGACGGGCATAAATCCGAGGGCTGGTTTAGAAGCTCGGATGATTTCGATGTGCAGGCSGCTGGCGGTTTGATAAGTTGCCCTTTGTGCGGTAGTCAGTCCGTGACCAAAGCCCTGATGGCACCCGCTGTTGCGTCGGGCAAGGTGACACGTGATTCTGAGCGGAAAGAAGAAAAACTTGCCGAAATGGCTTCGGACAAGACTGAAAAGGTTCCAGCCAAAGCAAAAGCATCTGAAGTTGTTCTTTCCGATCCCGCAATTCAGCAGGCTATTCAGACAATCAGGGAAATTAAAAAAGCGATCACTGATAATGCTGAATATGTCGGAAGCAAATTTGCTGAAGAAGCCCGAAAAATTCATCACGAAGAGGCAGACCAACGTGGAATTTACGGCGAAGCAACCAGTGATGATGTAAAAAGCTTGCTGGAAGACGGAATTGATATATTGCCTTTGCCCGTTCTACCGGAAGATCATCATTAAACGGGCCGTGCTTTTTTTCGTTCCGAAAATATCATGTAGTTCACATCCATATCTTTGGATTGAGACCAGATATTGGCTATTGGGTTGAATGTTACCCCTGTTTGTTCGGTGGTCTCAAGGCCCGTATCTTTTAATGCAAGTTCCAGTTCGCCAGGTTTTACAAACCGGTCCCATTTGTGAGTTCCGACTGGAAGCCATCGGAGAATATACTCCGCACCAACTATACCCAGTGCAAATGACTTCAAGGTACGATTGAGAGTGGCGGTAATCATAAATCCGCCCGGACGAACCATGTTAGCGCAGGTTTGCATGAAAAAATCGACGTCCGCGACATGTTCCACAACTTCCATATTGAGAACGATATCGAACGTTTCGCCATTTTTTGACAATGCTTCTGCCGTAGTTGCTCTGTAATCAATTTTTATATCGCTTTGCCCGGCATGAATTTTTGCAATTTCGATATTTGTATTTGAAGCATCGGCTCCTGTAACGTGCGCACCGAGGCGTGCCATCGGTTCTGATAAAAGTCCCCCTCCGCAACCAATATCGAGTAGTTGTAGTCCTTCAAATGGCCTGGATACACTGGTAGACAAGCCAAAATGGCGGCAGGCTTTTTCTCGTATATAGTGCAATCGAACGGGATTAAATTTATGCAAAGGCCTGAATTTCCCCGAAGGGTCCCACCATTCACTTGCCATCGCAGAAAAGCGGGCAACTTCAGTCTCATCAACGCTGGTTGACTCAGTCATTGAATCTTTCCCATGTTCTTTGTATCAATGCAAAAAATGCCTGATCATTGTGCAAACCTGCTATTGCGAGTGAATGCTCTGGCTTGTATGTATACGCGCCAACTGTATCTGTCATGAGTTCTTACAACTTCGTGACAATCCCGAACAGTCCTGTGGCTGATGGTTCAGGTGTGGCACAATGTCTTTTTTGTTGGAGTGTGAGACGCATGTCCCGTCTTGTCATGAAATTTGGTGGTACTTCTGTCGCGGATCTGTTTCGCATCCAGAATGCTGCTCGTCATGTAAAACGTGAAGTTGAAGCGGGGCATCAGGTTGCTGTCGTGGTTTCTGCCATGTCAGGCAAAACCAATGAACTGGTGGGATGGTGCAGGGAAGCCTCCCGTTTGCACGATACCCGTGAATATGATTCCATTGTCGCAAGCGGGGAACAGGTAACAGCCGGATTGTTATCTCTTGCATTGCAAAAACTGGGTGTCGATGCCAGATCCTGGCTTGGTTGGCAAATTCCAATATTAACGGACGGTGCGCATGGCGCGGCCCGTATAGTTGATATCAATGGTGACGTTCTTATCGAGCGTCTTGAAAAAGGGCAGGTAGCGGTTGTTGCCGGATTTCAGGGGATAGGCCCCGATGGGCGAATATCTACTTTGGGGCGCGGCGGGTCAGATACAAGCGCGGTAGCAATTGCCGCAGCTATTGGCGCGGACCGGTGTGATATTTACACGGACGTCGACGGTGTTTATACGACAGATCCGCGCATTGTGCCCGGAGCGACAAGACTCGATCGTGTTTCTTTTGAAGAAATGCTTGAAATGGCTTCACTGGGAGCCAAAGTATTGCAGGTACGTTCGGTAGAACTTGCAATGGTTCACGGTGTGCGTGTATTTGTTCGTTCAAGTTTTGCAGATCCCGATTCTGAACTTTTGGTTAAATCAAACACCCCTCCAGGGACACTCATTTGTGACGAGGATGAAATAGTGGAACAGCAAGTAGTTACCGGCATAGCCTATTCGAGAGATGAAGCTCAAATATCACTTCGTGACGTTGCCGATCAACCAGGTATTGCTGCATCTGTTTTTGGCCCACTGGCCGATGCGAATATCAATGTTGATATGATTGTGCAAAATGTGTCGGAAGATGGTTCAACAACAGACATAACTTTTACAGTTCCCTCTGCTGATTATGAACGTTCTCTGGAAGTTTTGGAAGCCGAACGAGATGTTATCCGTTATAAAAACGTTCAGGGTTCGACGGATGTGGTCAAGGTATCTGTCATTGGTATGGGGATGCGTTCGCATGCAGGTGTTGCTGGTGGAGCTTTTCGTGCAATGGCGGACAAAGGCATCAATATCCGCGCTATAACCACGTCCGAAATCAAAATTTCCATTTTGATTGATGCCGCTTACACGGAACTTGCCGTCAGGACATTACATTCGCTTTACGATCTGGACTGTAAGCAGGATTCTTAAGAGTTACAGTGTAAAAAAATACCAGGTCAGTTAACAGAGGGTATGACCATGCGAGGAGGCCTCGCTGGTCCTCGCGTTTTGCTCCGTCGTATCCGTGAGATTATGGCTGAGCCCCTTGGCGCGCAGGACAGGCTCGATAAAATCGTCGTCCAGATAGCATCGAATGTTGTAGCGGAAGTATGCTCCGTCTACATACTTCGTGCTGACGACGTGCTGGAATTATATGCAACAGAAGGTCTGAACCGGGATGCTGTCCATCAAACCAGCCTGAGTGTCGGGGAGGGCCTGGTTGGTCTGATTGCAGCACAGGCGCGACCGCTCAATTTATCAGATGCCCAGTCACATCCAGGATTTGCTTATCGGCCCGAGACAGGTGAGGAAAACTATCACAGTTTCCTTGGTGTTCCCATTTTAAGGGCGGGGCGAACTCTTGGTGTACTTGTCGTTCAGAACAAGGCGAGCCGATCCTATTACGACGAGGAAGAGGAAGCTCTTCAGACCGTTGCAATGGTACTTGCGGAAATTGTTGCTTCCGGTGAACTTGAGTTACTCAGTCGCGATGGTGCCGAATTAAATTTAAGCCAGCCTCTTCATCTTGAAGGACTGTCCATGGCCGAGGGAATTGGGCTTGGGCATGTTGTGCTGCATGATCCGCGGGTGATTGTGCATGAACTGATCGCCGATGATCTGGAAGCCGAAGCTGTACGACTGGATGAGGCTGTCAAATTACTTCGTCTTTCAATTGATGATCTCTTGCTCCGGGATGATGTCGCCAAAGGCGGCGAGCACCGGGATATTCTGGAAGCATATCGTATGTTTGCCTACGATCGGGGCTGGGTGCGCCGAATGCGTGAGGCAGTCCGTACAGGTTTGACAGCAGAAGCTGCCGTTGAACGGGTTCAAAATGATATGCGCGCAAGAATGATGCGTTCGACGGACCCGTATCTGCGGGAGCGGCTACATGATTTTGATGACCTGGCCAATCGTCTTCTGAGAAGTTTACTGGGCGAACAAAGCGCTGTGTCGCCGGAAAATCTACCCAAAGACGCCATTATTGTCGCCAGAAACATGGGCGCCGCTGAATTACTTGATTATGAACGAGGGAACGTACGTGGACTGGTGCTTGAGGAAGGAACTCATACCAGCCATGTCGTAATCGTTGCAAAAGCCCTTGGGATACCGACCGTGGGCATGGTTCAGGAGGCGACATCACTTGTTGAAAATGGTGATGCGGCTATCGTTGATGCCGAGAGCGGCCAAATTCATTTGCGCCCAGCGGCAGATATGCAATCGGCTTATGGAGAAAAGGTTAGATTTCGAGCCAGACGGCAGGAACAATATCGTCTTTTGCGTGACGAAGCAGCCATCACTCTTGATGGCGTAAATATCGGATTGCAAATGAATGCCGGCCTGCTTGTTGATCTTCCCCATCTACAAGAAGCGGGATGCGATGGTATAGGGCTATTTCGAACCGAGCTCCAATTTATGGTTTCGGCTACGTTGCCCCGTAAAAACCAGCAGGAACAAATCTATAGCGCAGTTCTGGACGCGGCAGATGGCAAACCTGTCACTTTCAGGTCACTGGATGTCGGTGGAGATAAAATATTACCGTTCATTTCATTGGCACAAGAGGAAAATCCCGCAATGGGTTGGCGGGCTATCCGCCTTGGCCTTGACCGACCGGGATTGTTGCGACTTCAATTAAGAGCACTGTTGCATGCTGCCAGCGGCAGGCACTTAAAAATTATGTTTCCGATGATTGCCAGTCTTGACGAGATTCGGGATGCGAAGGAATTACTTAACAGGGAAATCTTACAGCTGGAACGACATAATCGTAAAATGCCCGATGTTCTGGAAGTTGGTATAATGCTTGAAGTTCCAGCTTTGTTATTCCAGCTGGATGAGTTGATGGACATGGTGGATTTTGTATCGGTTGGATCCAATGACCTGTATCAATTCCTCTTTGCTGTAGATCGGGGTAATACCAGAATTTCCAAACGGTTTGGGCATCTTCCCGGAAGTTTTGCCAGAACGTTAAAACAAATTGTGGATGCCGGTAAGCGGTCTGGCAAACCGGTTACCCTATGTGGCGAACTCGCAGGCACCCCCCTTGGAGCCATGGGTCTTTTGGCTTTGGGATATCGTTCCATTTCAATGTCTCCTTCTTCCATCGGGCCGGTCAAGGCCATGATCCTTTCTCTGGATTTGCAGAAGGTGACAGATTTTATGGACGGATGCATGAAATCAGATATTGAGAGTGGAGATCTGCTTGATCTGCTTCAGGACTTCGCAAATCAGAACAATGTTGCTATCTAGCAATCTACCTGTGTTTTTCGAGATAACATGATTGCGTTATCTGAACCAATTTTGTGGAACAGACCATGACGGCCGTACCTATTCCGACAGACAAGATCGATAGTTTGATTGCGCGCTCAACAGCAATTGGCGACCAATTGTCATCCAATCCTGATCCGGCAACTTTCGTGAAACTGAGCCAGGAATATGCGGAGTTGGAAACAATTGTTGTGACTGCCCGTGAGTGGCGTGATGTTGGCCGTGAAATTACGGACATTGTTGATTTGCTTGAAGACCCTGCGACGGATCCGGAAATGGTGGAGCTTGCGACCGGGGAACGATTGGATC
Organism: Cohaesibacteraceae bacterium; assembly: GCA_016764535.1. Lineage (GTDB taxonomy): Bacteria > Pseudomonadota > Alphaproteobacteria > Rhizobiales > Cohaesibacteraceae > JAESRR01. The sequence goes on from JAESRR010000089.1 coordinate 6,787, forward strand.
TCGAATCGCGGCTTGAAGCGCTGGCTTCGGAATTGCAGATACTTTTGCTGCCAAAAGATGCTGCGGATCAGAAGAGTGCAATCCTTGAGGTGCGGGCGGGGACCGGTGGCGATGAGGCGTCACTGTTCGCGGGGGATCTGTTTCGCATGTATAATCGCTATGCCGAGCTGAACGGATGGAAGGTTGAAATCCTTTCCAGGAATGACGGCGATGTTGGCGGGTACAAAGAGATAGTTGCATCCGTCAAAGGCAAGGGCGTTTTTGCCAAATTGAAATTTGAATCAGGAGTACACAGGGTCCAGAGAGTGCCCGATACGGAATCTGGTGGCCGTATACACACTTCTGCTGCGACAGTGGCTGTTTTGCCGGAAGCCGAAGATGTGGATGTTGTGATCGACAGCAAGGACCTGCGCATTGATACGTTTCGTGCGTCCGGCTCTGGTGGACAACATGTGAATACAACAGATTCAGCAGTACGCATCACTCATATGCCAACAGGTATCGTTGTGGCGGTCCAGGATGAACGATCGCAACATAAAAACAAAGAACGCGCCATGCAGGTTTTGCGAACGCGGATCTATGATGAAAAAAGACAAAAACTTGACGATGAAAGATCTGCAAACCGGAAGGGCCAGGTTGGTTCCGGAGATCGCTCCGAAAGAATCAGAACATATAATTTTCCGCAAGGCAGGGTAACAGATCACCGTATCAATCTTACACTATACAAACTCGACAAAATCATTGTTGGAGAAGCACTTGGAGATTTGGTTGATGCCCTGGTCACACAGCACCGGGCTGATCTGTTGGCAGAACAAAACGAAACTTAACGAAAATGTTGGAAGAAACAAACTGGCAAAGTGGTACTGTTGAACAAATATATCGAGCCTGGCGGGATGTATTCAGGCAGAAAAACTTTACCACAGCTGATCTTGATGCGCGTTTGATACTTTGTGATGTGCTGGGTCTGGATAGTTCAGGATTTATCATGCAATCGGCCTCAAGGCCGAATGATGTCCAATTGCGATCCATTGAATTGCAAATGTCCAGGCGTGAAAAACATGAACCTGTTGCATACATAACTGGCACCCAGGAGTTCTGGGGGCTACCATTCAGTGTGAATCTGAATACCCTTATTCCTCGACCGGATAGTGAAATTCTGGTGCAAACGATCCTGGACTGGATTGATTCTGACAAAGGTCGACAATTTCCCTGGAAATTCATCGATGTTGGCACAGGATCGGGCTGTTTGATTGCAGCCCTGCTATCCGAACTTCCCCGGGCAAGCGGGATCGGAATTGATTTGTCGATCAGAGCACTGCTTGTAGCCGGGAATAATCTTGATCAGCTCTCGTTGATATCAAGATCTTCTCTGGTCCAGGGAGATTTTCTTTCTGCCTTTAGCGGGGAGGTCGACTTTATTCTAGCCAATCCGCCCTATATAGAACGCGACGTTCATAAAAAGCTGGAAGATGGTGTGAGGTTATATGAACCAGATTTGGCGCTGATTGGTGGCGAAGATGGATTGACAGCCTATAGGGAAATTGTGCAACAGGTGCATGACCAGACCATTGGCACTTCACGGATTTTTTTTGAAATAGGTTATGATCAGGGTATTAGAGTTAAAGACCTGCTCGCCCAATTCAGTTGGGCCGATGTAAGGGTTGAACTGGATTTGGCCGGTAATGACCGGGTTGTAACCGGACGAATGGTCAAGGCAGATAGCTAGAATGTTAGTGAAACCGGGAAAACGATCAGTATTGCCCAATTAATTGCCTGGCAATCGTTTGTGAAGCGGAT
>JAESRR010000225.1 GCA_016764535.1 Cohaesibacteraceae bacterium
GACTTTCCTGCCGTCATTCATAAAGCGAGACCCCGTGCGCACATCAAAAATCATTCAGGTTGTCAGTTGTCATGCAGAAGGTGAAGTCGGCGATGTCATCGTTGGCGGTGTGTTGCCACCACCCGGCAAGACGCTGTGGGAGCAATCGAGGTTCATCGCCAAGGATCAGACATTGCGGAATTACATGTTGAATGAACCAAGGGGTGGCGTGTTCAGGCATGTCAATTTGCTTGTGCCTGCAATAGACAAGCGGGCCGTCACAGGCTGGATCATCATGGAACCGGAGGACACTCCTCCAATGTCCGGGTCCAACTCAATATGTGTTGCGACAGTTTTGCTTGATAGCGGCATCGTCGAGATGCAGGAACCTGTTACAAAATTTGTCATGGAGGCACCAGCGGGGCTGGTGGAAGTCGAAGCGCAATGTGAAAACGGCAAGGCAGTTAGTATCACTGTGCAAAATGTTCCGGCTTTTGTAGACAGACGCGATGTAAAAATCATTGTCGAGGGTCTGGGGGAAATACGTGTCGACACCACATATGGCGGGGATAGTTTTGTGATGGTCGATGCTGCAGATATAGCACTGGATCTTGTGCCGGACAATGCACGCCGGATTGCTGAAACCGGTATCGCAATTACCAAAGCTGCCAATCAACAACTCGGATTTCAGCATCCTTTAAATCCCGATTGGTCACACATCTCGTTTTGTCACTTTGCCGGGCCGCTGGAACAACGAAACACCGGTTTTGAGATAAAAAGTGTGGTCACCATTCAACCTGGAAAACTCGACCGATCACCAACCGGAACAGCCATCAGCGCCCGAATGGCACTCGAACACGCCAGAGGAACAATGAAACAGGGTGACTGTCTTGTGGGTCGCTCTATCATCAATTCATCTTTCACCGGTCATATTGCGGGGGTTACAAGCGTTGGAGAGACAGCTGCCATTGTTCCAAAAATCACGGGACGCGCCTGGATTACCGGAACACATCAGCACATGCTGGATCCAGATGACCCATGGCCAGAAGGCTATAAATTGTCGGATACCTGGCCAAAACTCTGATCCCGCGTCAGATCCGGTCGCGCCTGAATCGTAAAAAGTGTTCAGAGAAAAAAACTGTCTGCCATTTGGATAAAATAATGGCGGACGAATTCGCAGATTAATCGTGATTTCATTCGAACTCAGCCAAACATTCCTGCGGTGGCTCGCCATCCCATTCCAGTATTGGAAAAGACCGCATTTTAGTTCGAAATGAACGAGGTTTTTGCCCGGGGCTTGTGTGTAACAAACCTTTACCATTCAGAAGATTAACGTCGCATTCTCCAGCACTTGCCAAATCCAGCGTATCATACCAACTGTAGGTATACCCGGCGAGTAGATAATATCCGCCACGCAATGCGATTGTCGCCGTTTGATGCCAGCGATTTCTTCCAATGCTTTCATTCATTGAAATGACCTGTAGTGACCCTCTTGATGTAATTTTGAGTTCAGGTTGCTGACCTTCGCCACCTACCCAGAATATGGCGTTGGTTTTGGTCTCCAGCTGCCCGGTTTTGCCACTGAAAATGACAAGTGAAGCATCACTTGAATTATCGACACGTTCCAGTCTTGCTATTTCCTTATATCCATCGCCATCCAGATCACCGTGTATTTGTGCAACAAGTTCATCAGCACTGGTCGTCTGTGCATGAAATCCGGCAAGGCTGGACACAAAACAAAACAAAAGGGCAATTCTGGACATGAATTTCTCCGCAACGGTTATTTTGCCCAAACCATAATGCAGGCAAGATGAGCGGAACATGAACACGAATAGAATGTCCCGATACCATTTGTACCGGAATTACAATTACCGTGTTTTAAAAGGATGGTGCTGCTGCAGAGATTCGAACTCTGGACCTCTTCATTACCAATGAAGTGCTCTACCCCTGAGCTACAGCAGCGTAGCGCAATTAAATGCGAAAGGGCGCCGGATTGTTTCCGGATGCGGGCCGATAACTGCCACAGTGTGAAACGCTATGCAAGCGCGGTTTACCAACAACTGATTAGTTTGAAGAAAGTTTGGTGGAAAACCTTTGCTCTTGTCGCAGCATTGGTTATGAAAGCTCTATGTCCGAGGATAAAAAAGATACCAATAGCAAAACCCAAAAGCAGAGCGCACGCGAAAAACGCCTCGTCGATGCATTGCGTTCTAATTTGAAGCGCCGAAAGGCACAAAGCAGAGCCCGGTCAGATACAGTTAAAAAGCAGGATAAGGCCGAGCCGGGAGAATCGTCTTGATTGCGCCCAATTCGAATACTAGATCAATTGATCAAAAACGCCGGTTTGTAGAACAAGAATAGATAGAGCCTTAAGAATTACGCCATAAWCTGGTGCACAGGGCCAAGGGGACGAATTTTATGGAAGCAATACGCATTATTGGCGGGAACACGCWAAATGGAACTATCCCCATTTCGGGCGCAAAAAATGCTGCGCTGCCGCTGATGATTGCTTCGTTGTTGACCGATGAAGACCTCACACTGGAAAATGTTCCCCGTCTGCGTGATGTCGCTCAATTGCTGCAAATTCTGGGTAATCATGGTGTTGATCTGTCTGTTGATGGCAAACGCAAGGGGCATGATGCTCTACGCGGTCAGACACTGCGACTAACAGCCCGGGTCATTGTTGATACAACTGCGCCGTATGAGCTTGTATCAAAAATGCGGGCCAGTTTCTGGGTAATCGGTCCTTTGCTCGCGCGTATGGGCGAGGCAAAAGTGTCATTGCCTGGTGGTTGCGCTATCGGAACCCGACCTGTTGATTTCTTTATCAATGGTTTGAAGGATATGGGCGCTGAAATCGAGATAGAGGGCGGCTATGTGCTAGCGAAAGCACCAGGTGGCCGATTGGCTGGCGGCACTGTACGCTTTCCGCATATTTCTGTTGGTGCAACGCACACAATATTGATGGCTGCAACGCTTGCCAGCGGCCGAACGATTATTGAAAATGCCGCGCGGGAACCTGAAGTTGTTGATCTTGCCAAATGTCTTTCTGCCATGGGTGCAAAAATTTCCGGAGCCGGTACAAATACCATCACCATTGATGGCGTGGAACGATTGAATGGCGCACGGCATCGCGTTGTCGCGGATCGCATTGAAACGGGCACTTATGCAATGGCCGTCGCCATGACCGGTGGCGATGTGTTGCTGGAAGACGCAGATGCTTCATTGCTTGAGACTGCTCTGGATGTTGTGCGGGCAGCCGGAGCGGATGTTGAAGTGACAGACAGGGGTATTCGGGTTCGGCGCAATGGTACTGCTCTTAAACCAGTGACTGTTTCTACTGCGCCTTATCCTGGTTTTCCAACCGATTTGCAGGCCCAACTGATGGGTCTGATGACTATGGCTGGCGGTACATCCAAGATTTCGGAAACAATTTTTGAAAACCGTTTCATGCATGTTCAGGAACTGGCCCGTCTTGGTGCGAACATAAGACTTGATGGACAGGATGCCTATGTTGAAGGCGTTGATACTTTAACCGGTGCTCCGGTGATGGCGACTGACCTGCGTGCTTCTGTGTCTCTGGTTATCGCTGGTCTGGCTGCAAAAGGCGAAACGATTGTTAATCGGGTGTATCATCTTGATCGCGGTTTTGAACAACTTGAAGAAAAACTGATCCGCTGCGGAGCCAATATTGAGCGAATTGATTTGTAGGCTCATTGTTTTTCAAACGGCCAAATTACTGGCGGGTTGAAAAATATGATTCAATTATCTTGCGGCATGCAAATCAACAGGGTTGCAACTCGGCCCTGGTGCGCTTAACTGAAACCCAGTGTTTACATTAACAGGATCGGGTCTTTCCATGGATCAATTGAAACTCGCTGCGCTTGATGAAGCAGATCTCAGGGTTCTGTCTGCGCATTGCCAGGATGCTGTTCTGCAAGTTGGTGACATGAGCTGGAAACCAGCTGAACAACGTTTCATCATGGCGATGAACCGGTTTGCCTGGGAAAAAGCAGACTCTGGCTGGTTACGCAAAGCCCCTTATGAACGCCATCGGTCTGTCTTGCATTTTGAGCGTGTACTTGGTGTTCAGGCACAGAACATTCGGCAGGATGCAGAAGCCAGCATAGTTGAATTATTGTCTGTGACATTTGAAGAAACCGATGCGCCATCCGGCCTCGTAATAATCACCCTGGCCGGTGGTGGTACGATCAAGCTTGATGTTGAATGTCTGGAAGCGCAACTTTCCGACCTCGGCGGTGCGTGGGAAACAGAAAACAAACCCCGTCACAAACTGTCCTGATACTTCAGGCTTGTGGTTATGTGAGCCGGGCAAATTCTGAATGTCGTTAAAACAATCATATCCATTTCATGGAGTCTTCGATGCCTTTGATACTCACTGCGTCCGATGCGGAATTTGAATCCTGTTTTCAGGAACTGCTGGAAATGAAGCGTGAAGTGTCTTCAGATGTAAATGATGCGGTTGCCACCATCATTGAAGATGTTCGTAGCATGGGTGATGATGCCCTTGAACAATACACAATGCGCTTTGACAGATTCGATGTCGGCAAAGCCGGGCTCAGAATCAGCCAGGATGAGATCAATGCCGCATGGGTGCAGGTAGACGAAGAAACTCTTGCGGCGCTAAAACTGGCAAAAGATCGCATTGAAAGTCATCACAAACGTCAAATGCCGAAAGATGACTATTACACAGATGATCTTGGTGTGGAGCTGGGGTCTCGCTGGACGCCAATTGAAGCGGTTGGCATCTACGTGCCCGGTGGTATGGCGAGTTACCCATCATCTGTATTGATGAATGCCATCCCTGCACGAGTGGCTGGTGTAAAACGCCTCGTAATGGTTGTCCCCACTCCGGATGGTGTTCTTAACCCACTTGTTCTTGCCGCGGCACATTTGGCCGGTATTGATGAAATCTATCGTGTCGGCGGTGCACAGGCAATCGCAGCCCTTGCATACGGTACGCGGACCATCGAGCCGGTTTACAAAATTGTCGGACCTGGTAATGCCTATGTGGCGGCTGCCAAACGTCAGGTATTTGGTACGGTGGGTATTGATATGATCGCGGGACCTTCCGAGGTTCTGGTGGTTGCTGATGCTGACAATGATCCAGAGTGGATTGCTGCAGATCTACTGGCTCAGGCCGAACATGATACTGCCGCCCAGTCAATTCTACTCACAGACAACGCTGATTTTGCAACGGCAGTTTGTGACGCTGTTGAACGCCAATTGAAAGTCCTGCCGAAGGAAGAGATTGCACGGGCAAGCTGGAAGGATTTTGGTGCCGTCATAATCGTTGACGACATTGTTTCGGCCATGCCGATTATCAATTCCATTGCTGCTGAACACCTTGAACTGGCAGTTGAAGATCCGGATGCACTATTGCCGTTGGTTCACAATGCCGGGGCGATTTTTCTTGGACGGTACACTCCCGAGGTGATTGGTGATTATGTTGGTGGTTCCAATCATGTTTTGCCAACAGCACGATCTGCGCGTTTTTCCTCCGGTCTGTCGGTGCTGGACTTTGTAAAACGCACCTCGATTTTACGATGCACACCGGATAGTCTTCGTAAACTCGGTCCTGCTGCCATGAGTCTGGCGAAGGCAGAAAATCTTGAAGGTCATGCCAGATCTGTGGCCAAAAGGCTTAATTTGTAGAGGAGAACAGGTTGACCCAGACACCCCCGTGTGATGATCGGAATGAGGGCCGTGATCCGGAGGTGTTTTGCCTTGTTGAGGTTGTTCTTGATCCCGATTCTATAAAAAGCGCGACAGCTGACATTGAACATGAACGCGCGGTCGCCATTTTTGATCTGGTCGATGAAAACAGTTTTTTCCCGGTTGGACATGATGGCGGGCCGTATCGTCTTGATCTGTCGATTGTCGAGAAGCGCCTGATCTTTGGGATATGTACCCAAAGTGGCGCTGAAGTTGCTACACATATTCTGTCACTGACGCCTTTTCGACGAATAATTCGGGATTATTTCCTGATGTGCAATACGTATTATGATGCGATTAAAACTGCCCCTCCCAGCCGTATTGAGGCCATAGATATGGGACGTCGCGGTCTTCACAATGAAGGCGCTCAATTGCTTTGTGAGCGTCTTGAGGGCAAAATCGAAATTGATCATGTAACGTCGCGACGATTGTTCACACTTGTTACCTCCCTGCACTGGAAAGGTTAGGTATGGGGATGGGGGATCGTCCAGGTGCTGTGTTATTTGCGTGTGGTCAGAATGTTATTCGTTCTCCCATTGCCGCAGCCCTTGCCAAATCGATGTTCCGGGCAACCCTTTATGTTGAATCTGCCGGTGTAAAAGCCGGGGATGCTGATCCATTCGTTGAAGCTGTAATGGAGGAAACCGGTATTGATATGGCCGGTCACAACCCAAAAACCTTTGATCAGCTGGAGGACGATTTCTTTGATTTAATTATTACCCTGTCCCCCGAAGCGCACCACAGGGCACTGGAAATGACACGTACAATGGCCGTTGAAGTAGAATACTGGCCGACAATGGACCCCACTCTCGTCCGGGGATCCCGCACCCAGATAATGGATGCGTATCGACAGGTTCGGGACGGATTACTCGAAAGAATTCAAAAGCGGTTTGCCGGGCCTGGATCTCCCTCGGGCTGAAAGGCTTGCCTTTGTCCCGGAATCATAAAATCAGGTATATCGACGTGGACGAGTGATGTGTTGTGCTTCACAAGCGGGGACGGCATGGTTAGTGTATGCCAACCCGTTTCAACCGGAATTATCCTGCGGGTAGCAATCAACCGGAACCGGCATGTCCAGTCATAATAGATTAATTCTCGCAAGTGGGTCTCCACGTCGCCTGCAATTGTTGCAACAGATTGGTATTCAGCCAGACAATTTGCGCCCGGTGAATATTGATGAAACACCCGAAAAAGGTGAGTTGCCCCGCAAATTGGCAAAACGCCTTTCGCTTACCAAAGCTGAAGTTGCAGTTCGCGAAGTTGCACGGAATGAAGAAACAAAAGGCTGTTACGTACTCACTGCGGATACTGTTGTAGGTGTCGGGCGTAGAATTATTGACAAGGCCGAGTTTGCTGAAGATGCATCACACGCGTTGCGTATGTTATCRGGGCGGGCGCATCGGGTTTACACCGGGGTKTGYCTTGCAAATCCMGAGGGTAAAATYKCCCARAARATTGTSGAGACACGYATTCGCTTTAARCGSCTGAATGAAGAAGACATCAATGCCTATCTTGCTTCGGGAGAATGGCGCGGTAAAGCTGGAGCCTATGCTATTCAGGGGCTAGCAGGTTCGTTTGTGATAAAATTAACCGGGTCCTATTCCAACGTCGTGGGACTTCCGTTGTATGAGACTATGGCGTTACTGAAAGGCATGAAATTTCCGGTTCACATGCACTGGTTATCGGGCGTCGCCGGCGACTGATTGTGTCTGCAACGCTGTGATGAATTGATCACACAAATCTATTTATCTTTAATCACAGCAGTTTTGTACTCTCTGCCAGCAAATTTGATCTGTATCCATGTTCGAAACAGGATCCTGAGGTCATTATGGAAACTCGCGAAGATTTTTTTGAAGTAAACAGATCCGGATGGAATGATCGGGCAGACATCCACATCAAGGATGAAACCGGCTTCTATGACCTTGAAAATCTTCGAGCCGGTAAAAGTGTTCTTTATCCGATCGAGACAAAAGAGTTACCGGATCTGACAGGCAAACGAATTGCTCATTTTCAATGCCATATTGGCACTGACACCCTTTCCCTCAAAATCCGTGGCGCTGCATCTGTTTGTGGACTGGATTTTAGCCCGAAAGCCGTGGCGCATGCACGCAAACTGGGCGAGCAATGCGGTATTGATGCAGAATTCCATGATGCCAGTGTTTATGACGCATATGAGGCTCTGGGAGGTGATTACGACATGGTTTTCACTACCTGGGGCACACTTGGCTGGCTTGATAATCTTGATAAATGGGCACAAGCGGTAACTGATGTTTTGAAGCCCGGCGGGCAAATCTATTTCGCCGACATGCACCCGTTTTGTTTGATGCTTGAGCTGGATGAGGGCAGCAGGGTTGTTCCGCTGTATGATTACGATTCACCCAAACAAACACCTTTGCGATTTGAGACAAATGTCACCTACACCGGATCAAACGAGGAAGTTGAATCAACGGTGTCGTATGGCTGGAACCATTCAGTTTCCAAAATTCTGGGCGTCCTGCTGGCGCGCGGCTTCACTCTTGATTTTCTTCATGAGCATGATTGTATGCCGAGCCGCTTTTTATCAATTTTGGAACGGCACGATGACAGGATGTTCAGGCTACCAAAAAATCAGCCCGGGTTTCCATTATCATGGTCTTTTATGATGACAAAATCCGTGTAGATTGCCGGACTTTGCCATATTTTGCTCTCCCGATTGGCGATGCCTTGTTTAGAATGTCACAAACGGGAGATTCCCAATGAATCTGGCACTGGCGCTTTTACGCGCTGCAAAGGCATATCCGCATGCTCCTGCAATCCTCGAGCAGGACAGATGTTGTTATA
>JAESRR010000226.1 GCA_016764535.1 Cohaesibacteraceae bacterium
GAAGTGATGGACAAGGTGGACCTTGATCAATCGGTTGATGAGTATTTTGACGCGATAGGTGCGCCGCCTCCGATGCTGGTATCTGATGATGAAGTGAAGGCTGCCCGGGCCGACCGGGAAAAAGAAGCTGCGCAGCAGAAGCAGGCGGCGATGATGGCACAGATGGCTCCGGCGATGAAACAGGGAGCGGATGCAGCAAGCAGCATGGCGGATACAGCAGAAAAGCCGGGCGTTCAGCAATTGTTGGCCCAGCTGGGCCTGCAATAGACACAGGCTTTGCACGGGAACAACGCCGCGATACAGCTCTGCGTTGCCTACAGATCTGGCATGCAAAAACTCATCTACACAAATAAATCTGCATTCCCTATCTAGTGGACAACAGCAGAACAAATGATCTGCAATTCGACAAGCCAGCCATGACGGCGGGGGCGCGAGACAAATATGAGGAATGCATTGATGTTTAAATCTCTTACAGGCAATTACCGTGAATGGCGCAAATATCGCAATACAGTCAATGAATTGTCATATTTGAATAAACGCGAACTCGACGATATGGGCATTAGCCGCTCCGACATTGAAAGCATTGCACGCGGTACTTTCGGCTCCTGATTAATAAACCAGAGTGATCACGCTCCGGGCTTTCGGTCCCCAATTTCCGAAGGTCCCTGAAGAGGCTCTCCGATCTTCCCCGATCGGGGAGTTTTTTGTTTTGTAGGCAAATCGTTACAAAAAAGCCCAGGCGATCCGCCAAAAACATTATGAACAAAGTATGACCACGCTGGATTTATGCCCTGCATAATTGTCAGGTCTGTCATGCAAAATCTGCACTGCACATTGTGGATCGGGTCTCCTATATCAAGCTCATCAACAGCGATGTTGATACCGAAATTCGCTTTGAACGCCGGTTGAACCCAGGCCCAAAGCAGACCGATCAGGATTGATGAGATGATTAAAACACTTGCACAGAACTTCCGTCAGTGGCGCAGCTATCGCAGCACAGTGACTGAACTGTCCCGCCTCAGCGCCCGCGAACTCGATGATCTTGGCATTAGCCGTTCAGACATCGATGTTGTTGCCCGCGCTGGCCGGATTATCTAAAGACAACATTAATGAATACTGGTTTTTGGTTCCTCCCACCGAAAACCTTTTAAAGAAACCTTCCGGTCCTCCCCCGGAGGGTTTTTTTGTGCCAAAAACCTTCCTCCCTTCATCGTCTGTAGGTTTTTTTGTGCCAAAAACCTTCCTCCCTTCATCGTCTGTAGGTTTTTTTGTGCCAAAAACCTTCCTCCCTTCAATTTCTGCAGGTTTTTTTGTACCAAAAACCTTCCTCCCTTTGATTTCTGCAGGTTTTTTTGTACCAAAAACCTTCCTCCCTTTGATTTCTGCAGGATTTGATCGGCGGCACAAATTCCACCGTCACTGATATGTGGTCATGTTGTGAAGCCAGTGTTGATTGTGACAGGAAAATGACGTTTCCCTGGTGCAGTCCTGCAAAATTGGCAGGCCTGTCATGCAAAATCTGCACTGCAAGTATTGGATGACATCCCCTATATAAAGGTCATCAGCAAGACGCTGATACGTAATTCGCTTCCAGCCTGTTCGAGGGTGCAAGCAGACCGATGAGGATGAAAAAATGTTTAAATCACTTTCAAACAACTACCGTCAGTGGCGCAACTATCGCAGCACAGTGAACGAATTGTCTCGTCTCACAAAGCGCGAGCTTGATGATCTTGGTATCAACCGTGCCGATATCAACTTTATTGCCCGGACACATATCGGCTAATTACCGACAATAGAATATGGGTTTTCGGCACCCCCTCCCGCCGAATACCTTTTAAAGAAACCTTCCGGTCCTCCCCCGGAAGGTTTTTTTGTGCCAAAAACCTTCCTCCTTTTAATTTCTGTAGGTTTTTTTGTGCCAAAAACCTTCCTCCTTTTAATTTCTGCAGGTTTTTTTGTGCCAAAAACCTTCCTCCTTTCACCCTCTGCTGGTTTTCTTGTGCCCAGGAACCTCACTGCCTTTGATTTTTGGGGGTAGCAAGTGCAGTTTCTGCAATTTGATTGGCGCATATCGTTGCCTGACAGTGTCAAGGCGATGATTTTTCGCTTTGTCGGGACCTGCAAATTTCACAGAGCTGTTATGCAAAATCAACACTGCAAAAGCTGGTGGACATCTCCTATATAAAGATCATCAGCAAGACGCTGATACGTAATTTGTTTCAAACCTGTTCGCGATTGCGAGCCTACCGTTGAGGATGAAAAAATGTTCAGAGCATTATCAAATAATTTCCACCAGTGGCGCGCTTACCGTAGTTCAGTGAACAAGCTATCCCGTCTTTCAATGCGCGAACTTGATGACGTTGGGTTTAGCCAGGCCAATACCGGTTCAATTGGCCGCGCTTATTTTGGCTAAATACCGCTAGTAGAATATAGGTTGTTGGCTCCTCCCGCCAATAACCCTTTAAAGAAACCTTCCGGTCCTCCCCCGGAAGGTTTTTTTGTACCAAAAACCTTCCTCCCTTCTCCTTCTGTAGGTTTTTTTGTACCAAAAACCTTCCTCCCTTCGCTTTCTGTAGGTTTTTTTGTACCAAAAACCTTCCTCCTTTTAATTTCTGCAGGTTTTTTTGCATCAAAAATAATCTTCTGCATTCCCCCAAAAATAGTTTTGGACACTGCATGGTTGACAGATGACTGCTTCTGGTTTTGTTGATTGCCCAGCCGGAAGATTCAGGACAATTTGCCTGGCACAAAACGTTGATTGGAAACAGCCAGGATGTGGAATGTAACCGGTTTGGACGGGTAAATGTTCGGTTAGAATTTCAGGTCGGAGAATTCTTCGGGATGTTGTAGTATAAATTGCTGGAGTATTTTTAGCGTTTTGACCTGTTTTTTGGAAAACTTCAGGCCTCTAAAACACCGTTCCAGAGGGGCCGGGTCGTTTCTGCGTATGGAAGCTGCCATACCTTTTAGCAGGCGCTGTTTAATTTCCCAGCTCTCAAATCGGTTAAAACCTTCCACGGTAATCATGGCACACTACTCAACTCGTTACGCAAACCAGTACAAATACCTGCCCATCATGCGCCCTGGAAATAAATGAAGTGTTGCGTCCGGTGTTAATCAAGCCCTGTTTTCAGGTATCGTCGTTACATTGGCCCGTTCACTTTACATGTCCATTTGACCTATAGGTCCAGGAATGGCAACACTGCAACAGAGATGGCAGGCGGGAGACTGGCAATGACAGACAATCATTCGGGCAATAGTGGCAGGGCTTCGTTCAGGGGGCAATTTCCAACGGAGGCCGCAAGGTTGCTCGCCAAATATGGTCTCGTGGTTGAAATATTTCTGGTGCTTTTCATCCTCTTGTTCTGGCAAAGCGTTTTGATCACGCCATTGAAAATTCTTGTGGTGTTTTTTCATGAATTCTCCCATGCATTAATGGCCTGGGCGACGGGCGGCTCTGTAAGCGAGTTTGTACTCGTCGCACATCAGGGCGGGCACATTGTCAGCCGTGGCGGAAGTGCCTTTTTGATCATGTCAGCGGGGTATCTTGGGTCTCTGCTATGGGGCGTTGTTTTATACCAGGCTGCGCGGCGTACATCTTTTGATCGGTATTTTCTTGGTGGAATTGGCGGAGCGTTGGTTGCAATTGCGGCGCTTTATGGTCTTGGGCAATATTTGATGTGGTTCGGTTTTGCCATGGGTGGTGTTTTTATCGCCATATCGATTTTCCTTCCCAATGTCGTGAGTGATGTCATTCTTCGAATTGTTGGCCTTGTCAGTATGGCCTATGTGCCTCTGGATATTTTGAGCGATACTATCACCCGCTCAACAATGACATCGGATGCGTATAATCTGGGACAAAAATACTTTGGTGGTGCAATGTTCTGGGGTGGTTTGTGGCTGGTGATCTCGGTGATTGTTATCGGATTTGTCCTGCGCCGCACCTTTATAGATAGCCGGGGATAGTTGGCATTCCATAGAGCCGATTAAATGAGTTTTTTCAAAAACTCCAGCGCGCAGGCATCATGCCAGGACGTTGTAGTGCCTCTTGAATGAAATCCGACATGGCCGCCGCTATCGGGAAATAGCAGGGTGAGAGCGCTGTTGGCTGACCAGTCGAAATCATCATAGGCCCGGGCTGGAATCCATGGATCATTGCGCGCGTGGATAACCAGCGTTGAAATTTTGATACGATCCAGAAACCGCAACGCCTTGCAGCTTTCATAATAATGGTCGGCACCTTCAAACCCGTGTTGCGGGGCGACATAGACATCATCAAACTGGTAGATGCTTTTGGTTGCCATGAATTTACGGATCGTTTCACCTGGTAAGGCTATGGCGCCGGTATCCTTTTTCATCTGCCTTAAAAGATGCCATTGATAAATCGCATTGCGGGGTTTGAGTAAAGTTTTTGATGCTGCGGCTAGATCAATCGGTGCGGACACAGAAACGGCACCGATCAAAGGGAAGTTTTCTCCAAATTCCGCCAGAAACCTAAGCAATAAATTGGCCCCCAGAGACACACCGCAAATGAAAATGCCATTGCATGTGAGGGATTTGTCCAATGCCAAAAGTGCATCTGCCAGATCCTGGCTTGATCCACCACACCAGGAGGAGCTGCTGGTCGGGAGCGAGGGGCCGGAGCCCCTGAAATTCAATCGCAGAACCGGAAATTGGGCACTTGAGAACAGGTGATGCGCGCGCAACACATTGGGTGATGTTTCGCACCCCGTCAGGCCGTGTAGCAAGATAACAAGCGGTTTGTTGCCAGTAGTCGGGCTCAGCATTGCTGCAAGTGTGTCGGAAGAACCGTCATTCATTGGTAACAGCAGGCGTTCACCGACGGGCGTTGCGAATTGATCCCGACCGCCGACAAAAGTATTGCGCAGGGTTTGCAGGTCACCGCCCAGCCAGGGGAAACGCGGCACAAAAACAGGCGAGGCAGGAAGGTTAGCTAACATACTGTCGGTGAAGCCTTTGATTTGGAACGGGCAGGACTTTGAATATCACCAATCAGGACCTGTTCGCAATTGCGTATGGCTCACAACATCGTCACTATGCTTGCGGGTAATTACGAGGTGGAGAATGATGGCTGAAGAGCAAGGTGTATTTATCGGATCTATTCCGGAAAATTACGAAGAATATTTTGTACCAATTATTTTTGATGAATATGCACAAAAACTTGTTGATGCCATTAAGGGGCCGGATCGGGTAGATGTGCTTGAAGTTGCATGTGGTACAGGCATTGTAACGCGCAAGGCTATTGCCGGTTTACATACAGAATCACGTTACGTAGCGACCGATCTCGCCGAACCAATGCTGGAAGAAGCGCGTAAAACGGTGGGGTCTGATACAGGTGTTGTTTTTCAGCAGGCCGACGCGACCAACCTGCCTTTCGGACATGATAGTTTTGATATTATCCTGTGTCAGTTTGGGGTGATGTTCTTTCCTGATCGGGAAGAAGGTTATCGAGAGATTGCCCGTGTTTTAAAGCCTGGCGGGGTATTTCATTTCAATGTCTGGGACCGGTTGGGTAATAATGGTTTTGCAGCTGCGATCCATGCGGGGGTGGCCGGGCTGTTTCCCGATGATCCGCCGCAGTTTTTTAATCTGCCATACGGCTATTTTGATTTGCGGTTGATTGTCGAGGAGCTGCAGAACAGTGGTTTCAGTGATATTGATATTGCCGTGCGGCCGCTTGTCAGCCGGGCAAAAAGTGCCCGACAACTGGTGATGGGTTTTGTCGCCGGGTCTCCACTTGTTAATGACATCAAGGCACGGGATACGCTAACAGTCAGCGAAGTACTGGATCAGCTTGAAATTGAACTGGCGGTGCGTTTTGGYRATGGTGAYGTTGAAGCCCCGATGCAGGGATTTCAGATTAGTGCCCRGGTTGCCGRATTATAAAAGACARGCGGGGCCGCAATGAATGTCGGCCCCTGTTTTTTARCACTGTTCCKGGTTGCCATGGACGCCGGTGCGTAATTTTGYSAWATGAACGTCCCAGCCATGATCAAGGGCACAAAACAAGCCSAGYGCTGCTTCTCCCGCAGCTTTGCCGATACCTTYATGGGTAAGGGTTAAACAGGTYCCRCCRTGCGCTTCTTCAAGGTCCCAGGTCACWGTGGTCATCGCGCCATCAAGCGGTTTGATYGTGAAYGACCAGACCATTCGCGATGGTTCATCCATCTCAAGGACCTTGCCCCAGCATTGCGCTTTGGTGCTGCCATCTTCCTGTTGTTCATCCAGRCTATAATCTTCATTWACKGCCAGATCCTTTTTKGGCGGGTGAAACCAGATTGCCAGTTTTTCCTTRCGCGTCAGGAACGACCAGACAGTTTTGCGCGGTGCCTTGAAGAATATGGTTTTGGTAATAGTYACGTTACTCATYTGYTTGTTCTTCACTTTCTACAGCGGATTTCAAATCGGCYAGTTTGTCRTCCCAGAATTGATCAAAGAAACCGATCCATTGTGCCGCGGAYCGRATGCCGYTTGGTTGCAAACGGTTAATGCGTTCGCGYCCGCGAGGCTCAACGCTGATCAGTGCGCCTTCTTCMAGAATGGTGAGATGCTTTTTCACTGCAGCCCGKGTGATWTCAAATTTYYCAACCACGTCACCTATCGTCATKTCTCCATGGCTGAGGTGCATCAGTATGGCCCGGCGTGTCGGGTCTGCGAGAGCCCGAAAAGCACCYTGAACCTGCGGTRTCACYGGTTTGGTTTCSGCAWTTTGGTAGTGCGTGGTCGACATTYGTKAAAAGYTGRGCMGGGCATGATTCATGGTCCTTCRTRATACCTTGTGGTATYGTTNATATAGAACCAWTTGGTATYATGTCAAGGMRYGGGSTWWWYTTTTKRTYGATGTGTTCCGGGAWCAGGAATGYGGTGGYGGTYAAWKTCMGGWAAATCGGTACAGCCGGGAACATGCCCGCCAATCAAATAATGAAAACCGGACGTGNCCCCGGCCATACCCTGATGYCCTGGGACACCAGGCCGTGGAGGGCCTGTGGGGACGAAGTTTTGGCAGGGAAACCGTCGACTGCGCTGAAACTTCCGTCAATTCTATAAACTCTCGCCATGACAAACGTTTGACGCGATAGGATGTAATTGAAAATGCCTGTGCAGTCTATTGATTATCGAGCTGATCGGAGACATTTTTTTGCGACTAAAATCGCATCAAAATATCTCCGATCGTGCTCACTGATGCCTAAAGGCACCAGCCTGGTGGGCCTGCGAGGCTATGATGGCCAGGATTTTATCCATCACTCCAATTCCTTGAATAATACGCTCTGATCAAGCAGATAGCGGTCCAGGAGCGGCAGACTGGCAGCGCCAACTGCGCGGGCACCCCGCCCGACTTTGCCTTCAACTACCGGCGGGGTCGTAATGCCCTGCCATTCATTATTTGCCAGTTCGCTCCGCACCGCAGCAACCAATCGCGATCGAATGGCATTGGGCATCGAGCCTTCAATTATGACGGCCTGAAAATCAATCACGGTACATGAGGCAGTAACAGCGATCGCGAGGTATTTTGCTGCATTGTCGATCCAGTGCTGTAAGACATCGCCAAGCACATCCCAGTCAGCGTCAAGCTGGCACAGTAATCCGGCATCAAGCCCTTTGTTTTTTAACTCGTTTTCCAGTTTGAAGAGCGAAGCGTGGTCAACCAGTTGGGAGGGAGGTTCTCCGGGCAAATTTACCGGCATCGATCCAAGAGTCCCGGCCTTGCCCGACGGTCCGGCATAAACCGAATGGTTCAATACGATGCCACCGCCGACAAGTGTGCCAATGAAAATATAGATGAAATCTGAAAATCCATATCCGGAGCCAAATGCCAGTTCAGCACCGCATGCTGCGATCGTATCATTTTGCCGAAATACAGGATGATCGGTTATCAGAGATAATGCACCTTCAAAATCAAAGGTTCGCCATATGTCGAGTTCACCATGGGGCGCGCCGATTTTATCTGCGTTTTCCCAAAGGTCGGTCGGGATTGACAACCCAAGTCCGGCAATGCGTTGTCTTTGGGTCTGGTCGAGTTTGTCTTCGAAATCCGGCAATGTCTTGCTGACAAATTCAAGAATGTGATTTGGGTCAGGCCAGTCATAAGTCAGATGCATGCCGGCCCGACGGTTGCCGAGAAAATCAACCAGCAACATATAGGTATGGCGATAACCGATTTTCAATCCAATTGAAAAAGCGCCTTCCGGATCCAGAGACATGGGAATGGAAGGTTGACCGACCTTGCCCCGTTGCGGTTGGCCGCGCAGCAATAGACCGTCGCTCTCCAGTGATCGCATGATGACTGTTACAGCTTGTGGCGACAGACCGGATAGTTTGGCAATGTGTGCCTTGGACAGACTGGTATTACGTCGAACAATGGAAAGCACAAGCCTTTCATTGTACATGCGAACACGGCTCTGATTGGAGCCTCCGCCCTGACTTTTAATACCGG
>JAESRR010000284.1 GCA_016764535.1 Cohaesibacteraceae bacterium
GATGTCGGTCTCTGACGGGGATGGGCCGGTGAATGCTCTGGATATTGCATTGCGCAAGGATCTGGGTGTTTATCAAAAATATATCGAAAATCTGGAATTGGTGGACTACAAGGTCCGTATTCTAAATGGCGGTACCGAAGCGACAACCCGGGTTCTCATTGAAAGCAGGGCCGGAGACGAGCGTTGGTTTACGGTTGGTGTTTCTGAAAATATCATTGATGCGTCTTTTCAGGCTCTTATTGACTCCCTTACTCATAAGTTGTTGAAAGAAGGAGCACCTGTCGCGTGATTGCTTCAGGCCTGTCCTGATTACAAATCCCGCTTCTTAAGAAGAGATGGCAGTAATTAGCCTGTTTTTTACAGCGCTGGCACGTCTGTCAACTCCCGGAGTATTGCATGTCTGCCAACCCACAGCCGGTCCCTTCGTCTGAAACAAATTTGAGTGCCGAGCAAAGAATTGCCAGAGATGGTGTTATTGCAGCTCTAGGAGCCTATGGGTTCTGGGGCTTTGTGATTATTTTTTACAAGTTGCTGGTTCATGTTCCAGCGCTTGAAATTATCGCCCACCGCATCGTCTGGACTGTGGTAATGATCGGTGTCTACCTCTTGTTTCGCAATAGACTTGGCGAACTGTATCGCGCGTATAAAAATCCAAAATTGTTGGCAAAGCTTGCTCTTGCTTCGGTTTTGGTTGGGACAAACTGGTTAATCTTCATTTGGGCTGTAACCAATGGCATGGTGCTTGAGACCAGTTTTGGGTATTTTATCAATCCATTGGTAAATGTTGCGATTGGTGTGTTTTTTCTTTCCGAGAAATTATCGAAACCACAATTGGTTGCTGTTGGAATCGCGACATTCGCGGTGATTGTGCAGGCGACGGCTCTGGATGGATTTCCATGGATTGCATTGTCCCTGGCAGGATCATTCGGATTTTATGGGTTTGTCAGAAAAAAAATTGACATTGCGGCGACGCCTGGATTGTTCGTTGAGGCATCTACATTTTTGTTCCTCGCATTGGGCTATCTGGTCTATCTCGAGATGCAGGGAATGTCTTCTTTCACCACATCCTGGAATACTGCTGGATTGCTGGCATTAACCGGTGTCACCACTGCAATTCCGCTCATATTGTTCGGTGCAGCAACAAGGCGAATTCAATATTCCACCATTGGTTTGATCCAGTATCTTGCACCAACGATATCGTTTTTTCTTGCAATTTATCTTTATGGGGAAGAGATCAATAATCTGGAACTATTCACTTTTGTACTGATCTGGATATCATTGGCAATATACACCACCGACGCCGTCCGGCGGGCGACCCGAAAAAGAGTGTTGAAATCCTGAACCAGGCTTTGTGTGAATTAGTTATTTTTGGGTACAAGAAGCCAGGTTGCAAAAAATAGCAGGATTAATCCAGCCACTCGTTCCAGGGTAATCGCCTGCGGTGGTTGCCCCATCCAGCCGTAATGATCTGCAAGCGCGCCAATTGTCATTTGAACAAGGATGGTAATCGCAATTGCAGCGCCTGCACCGATGCGTGCAAAGGAAAATGCGACGCCACCGACTATTACAAGACCCATTACGCCTGCCAGGATCACATTTATGATGACGGCGGATGATAAAACCGGCAGCGAATTTGATCCACCAATCCAATAAATTGATAACCCGACGATAGCGATCAGGCCGCCAGCAAAGTAAATTAAAGAGCCGGTTACGATTGGACCAATATCATTGCCGGTCCGGGTTGCCAGTATGCCCTGCAACACCATTGCCAAACCGGCAAGCAACGCTCCAACGATACCGAAAAGCACAATATTATTCATGATAATGTCTACAATTGCTCAAGTGGTATCTGGAGGGATGCGAGGTTCAGGTCATCATGGTCCTGGCTTTTGGCAGCTTCAAGGAGCTTGGGTATAATGTCTTCTGCCTTGTCAACCGAAAGAGCCTGGACTTCCATGCCGTCCCGGATGAATTCTTCCTTGCGCATTTTTCCAAGCATTGAAATCAGGGGATCCCAGAATTGATCGATATTGGCAAGTAACACAGGTTTTTTGTGGCGCCCGAGCTGCGACCAGGTCAACATCTCGACAAGTTCTTCCAGAGTGCCAATGCCTCCGGGCAGGGCAATAAACGCGTCGGCCTTTTCAAACATCAGACGCTTGCGCTCATGCATTCCATTGGTGATGATGAGTTCATCAACGTCATGCAGCATGACTTCTCGTTCTTCAAGAAATTTGGGGATGATACCGGTCACGTGCGCCCCGGCCGCTTTGGCCGCTTTGGCCGTTTGGCCCATCAGCCCAATGCTGCCGCCGCCATATATCAGACCAAGACCATGTTCAGCCAAGGCCTTCCCGACAATATCCGCCGCCTCTGTGTAGGCAGGATTGGTTCCGTGCCCGGAGCCACAATATACGCATACTTTATTGATTGGGATCATATGGTCTAATTTCTCAATTTCAAATTGATTCAATATCAGTATAGCATAGGATTGGAGCAAAGGGCTCCTGGTCCGTTGTCTTGCCGTAACCTAAAAAAAGGTATAGGGGAAGCAATAAGGCCGAGTTTCCGCATTCAACTTCAGCGGATACGTGTAACATCGCGGTTGTCGCAAGGATAAGAAGGCAAATACGGGCACATGAAACCAAAAACTCAAACATATGTGGTTGGGGCCGTWGTAACAACCGTCGCCACAGTCGTAGTTGGACTTTTATTTGGTTCGGATATTCGGGCCATGCTTGCTGGAAGCCAGCCGGAWTCAGTAATTAATATTGAACTTCCTCAATCCGATCAAAACGCCAATGTTGTAAAACAGGAAATTGACGTTTCCACCGTTGCTTCTTCGCCTAAAACAGTACTGCCAACAAAAACTGAAACTGTGGCGCTTATTCAAGCGGAAACACCGAATGTATCAGTTTTAGCAAAGTCGGATGTAACTGTTACACCGCTCGCTGCCGAAGTTTCAAATGATACAAAACAGGTTTTGCAAGCTGTCACCCTGCCTACATTTGATGTCGTACGTATTGAACCGACTGGAGAAGGTGTCCTTGCGGGACGTTCGGAACCTGAATGGCAGTTACAATTGCGTGCTGGCAAAGACATCCTTGGATCGTCAATTTCGACGACTACCGGCGAGTGGGTGGTTATTCTGGATTCTCCATTGAGTGAAGGAACCACAGAAATTCGGGCATGGGGTGTTTCCAAAGACGGTAAACGCGAAGCGGCTTCGGAACAGAGTGTAATTGTATCGGTGTCTTCAAACGGCGAATTGCTGGTTGTAATGAATCATCCGGACAAGCCAACCGAGATTGTTTCGATTGAAGTTGAAAAACCGACGGAAATTGTGTCGCAACCCGAACCGGTGAAACAGCTGGCTGCACTTCAGACACCGGGTGTGCCGGAAATCAAAAAACCGGCTATTACGCAGCCGATCGTTAGCATAGCCAAAACCCCGGAACCAGTACTGCCGCAAATTGTGGTTCCCGAAGTTATTGTCAAAAGTGCACCGGTTCCAGCTGATATCGAGATCACGCAGCCAGTGCCGGTCGTCGTCGTTGAAGTAAAAGAGGCTGCTGCCCCCATTCTTGTGGAACCAGCAGTTATCGCGCCTCCAGTTCAGGTTTCGGAAGCCAAATCAGAGCCTGTTGTTGTTCAAGCTCCCGCAGCTGATGTCGTTGCGGAAAGTGTGGTACCTGCCGTTGTAAAGGTGGCACCGGTCATCAGTACATTGGTGGATGCAAAAACGACGGAGAAAACCAATCCTGATATTGTAATTGCGTCTGTCGACAACTCAAATAGCACTGCTGTTCCCAAAGCGGCTGTGACAATTGTGCCGGAAGAAACCGTTGTAGTATCACCGGCCCTGATAACCCCTGTAATAACTGAAACGCCTCCGCTGGTGGTGGTTCCCAAGGTTAAGCCTGCTCCTGTACAGCTGGCTGCGGTTGCGCCCGCAAGTGAGGTTGCTCCCAAAGTTGCAAAGCCGGTTGTCGTCATTACACCTGTGGTTTCCGTCGATGCGGTTGAAATTGATGAAAAAACCAAAAGTCTTTATGTAGCCGGAAGTGCCGTACCGGTTGGTGCGGAGATTCGTATTTATGTAGATGATAAATATATTGGTTCGGCCAAAACCAATTCATCGGGCAGGTGGTTACTTCAGGTCAAAGGTGATCTCTATCCCGGTAAACACCGTATTCGCGCCGATCACGTTGACCCATCCAGCGGGACAGTTTTTGCCCGGGCAGAAGTGCCATTTGTACGAGAAGCTGGAAATGAGTTTCTTAAACCGGTCAAACTTGCTGCCCGGGGTTCCGGAGAAGCAGCACAGGGAGGATCTGGTGCAGCGACAATACTTGATCCTAAAAATGTGATTATTCGCCGTGGGGACAATCTCTGGACGATTTCCAGGCGTCTYTATGGWGCAGGTATTCGCTATACGACGATCTATCAGGCAAATACAGATCAGATTCAAAATCCGAATTTGATTTTTCCAGGACAGCTTTTTGTACTTCCACAAGCAAATCCCGGTTGGTCTCCAAAAGGTTAGTTGGAAYTAGTGTTGTAAATCAGCAGAAATGGAGCCATCACGGCTCCATTTTTGTATGTGTCTACCGGGTTGTTCGGATTTGACGTTGCTGTGATTATCAGCTATATCGTATATCGCCGATAAACGATCATATTGGAATTAGTTATGATTGACGATGGTCGATTGGATCTTGAGGTCCTCGCCAGGAGCCTGAAAGCTCTTGGCCATCCCGTACGGCTSGCAATATTGTGTGAAATGGCATCATGCGGTAATGCATGCTGCGGCGATATAGTCGGGAGGCTGCCTCTTGCCCAGTCGACAATTTCCCAGCATCTAAAAGTACTGAARAAGGCTGGCCTGGTAGAATGGAGAGCCGACGGCAATCATTCCAGATATCAGATAAACGGGATAAATTTGTCCAGCACTGGCAGGACGATATTGGCCTACTTTAAATCTCTGCACGAAGCGGCTCCTTCCGGGTGTCGTGAAATTAAAAATACCAATGAATAGCCAAACAGCGAGCTTATGAGGACCCTATGAGCGCAAAAACCAACGCTGGACGCAAACGAACAATTTCAGCGGATGAAGCATCAACCTATTCCACGATAAAGGCCCTTTGGCCCTATATGTGGCCGCATGATAGACGGGATTTAAAAATTCGAGTGGCGGCCGCATTTTCTGTATTGTTGCTGGCCAAGGTTGTGACAGTGTTTGTGCCGTATCTATACAAAGCTGCAACAGATGCGCTTGTTTCGCCTGATCACGGCGGCGCTTCAATGGTTGCATTTCTCGCGGTGCCCGTTTTTATGGTGATAGCCTATGGTGTGGGTCGCATCTTAATGATGGGATTCAATCAATTAAGGGATGCCTTGTTTGCCCGGGTGGGTCAGCACGCAGTGCGCCGTCTCGCATATCTTACATTTATTCATATGCACAAATTGTCTCTACGATTTCATCTCAAGCGCCGAACWGGAGGGCTTTCAAGGGTAATTGAGCGGGGTACCAAAGGCATTGAAAGTGTTGTTCGTTACACGATATTGGCCACAATCCCCACAGCTCTGGAATTTGTCCTTGTTGCAGCTGTCCTCACTTACAGCTTTTCATTTGTTTATACCGCGGTGATCGTTTTGATGATTGCCCTCTATATGTGGTTTACGATTGTCGCCAGTAACTGGCGAATTGCAATCAGGCGGCAGATGAATGATGCGGACACCGATGCGAATATCAAAGCGGTCGATAGTTTGCTCAATTATGAAACGGTCAAATATTTCAATAGCGAACGTCATGAAGCAATCCGGTATGATCGTTCCATGGCAGGCTATGAACAGGCCGCAGTTAAGACCTGGACATCCCTGGCATGGTTGAATATCGGTCAAACAGTCATATTTTCAACAGCAATGGTTGTGTGTATGATTATGACTGCGCAGGGCGTCATGGATGGTTCCCGGTCACTTGGTGATTTTGTTCTGATTTATGCATTACTGATCCAGCTGTACATGCCCCTGAATTTCATCGGATCAATCTATCGTGAAATCAAACAGGGTCTGGTGGATCTTGAAGCAATGTTTTCACTGCTGGACGAGAACTCGGAAGTTTCGGACATTCCGAATGCCAAGGCATTGTCTGTAAGTGGTGGAACAATCCGGTTCGAAAATGTTCGTTTTCATTACGATGAAGAAAGACCGATCCTTAAAGGCATCAATTTCGAAGTGCCTGCAGGCGAGACAGTCGCAATCGTCGGACCATCAGGCGCGGGTAAATCAACTCTCTCAAGGCTTTTATTTCGGTTCTACGATGTTTCTGACGGGCGGATTACCATTGATGATCAGGATATTTCGAAAGTAACGCAGGAATCCCTTCGGTCGCAAATTGGTATGGTACCCCAGGACACTGTGCTTTTTAATGATACCATTCGATATAATATTAGATATGGGCGTCTGGATGCCACAAATGCCGAAGTCGAAGAAGCAGCAAATATGGCGCAGATCACCGAGTTGATTAAAGCCTTGCCGGACGGATTTGATTCTGAAGTCGGGGAACGCGGGCTAAAACTATCCGGTGGTGAAAAGCAACGTGTTGCAATTGCCAGAACGATTCTGAAAGCRCCGCCTATTCTWTTGCTGGATGAAGCAACTTCGGCGCTTGATACGCACACCGAACGGGAAATTCAACATGCCCTTGATCAGGTCTCTTTGAATAGAACCACTCTGGTTATTGCGCACCGTCTTTCTACTGTTGTGGATGCAGACAGAATTATCGTTCTTGAAGCCGGTAAAATCGCAGAGGAAGGGAAACATGAGGAGCTACTGGCTATTGATGGCCTTTATGCTTCCATGTGGAACCGTCAACGTGAAGCAAGTGAAGCCGAGGAAGTATTGCGCAAAGCCGTTGAAAGAGATGATCTGGGAATAATCAGGCGTGGTCCAAAAGCTGCTATGGAACTGGCGGATTGAGCTGAATTACAACAATTGCACTGGCCAGAAAACTCTCTTGATTTTATCTGGCCAGTTTCCCTGATTCATGACCTCAAACTTRAAATCATGCGTGGTTAGGTAAAGGATTTCCAGGCCCGGGTGGGGAAATCGAACAGTTCCCCGTTCCGCCTGCAATCGGGTGTCAAACATGACAGTATGTGTGGCGCAATCTCCGAGGGATCTGGAAGTGTGTCCGGGTCTTCTCCTGGCATTGCTTTCGCCCGCATTGCGGTGCGCATYCCTCCAGGATTGAGAAGATTGACGCAAGTGGATTGCTTTTCAAATTCTGCGGCATATGAGCGTATCAGGGCTTCAAGTGCCGCTTTACTCGCTGMATAGGGCCCCCAGTATGGCTTGCATTTATGAGCAGCTCCTGAAGTAACAAATAACGCCCKRCCTGCATCGGATTTGCGCAATAAAGGATCAAGAGAACGAATTAATCGCCAGTTGGCGGTTACGTTGACGTTAATTACTTTTTCCCAGTCTTTCACATCAACATGACTGACAGGTCCCAGTGTGCCAAGAATTCCGGCGTTTCCAAACAGGCAATCCAGTTTGCCCCATCTTTGATAGATTGAATGGCCCAGACGATCAATCGCATCGTAATCAGTCAAGTCAAGCGGTACCAGTGTGGCAGACCCTCCGGAAGCCTGAATTGCATCGTCGAGTTCTTCAAGGGCTCCAACAGTGCGGGCGACGGCAATAATGTGCGCGCCAGCTGCACTTAACGCTAAAGCAGCATGCCAACCAATTCCGCGCGAAGCACCGGTTACTACTGCTATTCTATCCTTAAGGGGAAGAGACATATTATCCGTTCATGAACTATCTGTTTCAGCGAGTATGGCTCGGACGTGGGGGCTGTTTTGCTGTTCCAGGTCTGTCAACGGGGTAGGATAATCACCAGTGAAACAATGGTCGGTGAACTGGGGGTTCTCATTGTCCCGGCCGTCAAAACCCATAGCCCTGTAAAGCCCGTCAATGGATATATAACCAAGGCTATCCGCTCCGATATACTTGCATATATCATCAAGCTCTGTTGTCGCAGCGAGAAGTTTATCCTGTTCCGGTGTATCGATACCGTAATAATCCGAATGCTTTATGGGTGGGCTGGCAAGACGGAAGTGTACTTCCCGGGCTCCGGCCTCCCGCATCATTTGAACAATTTTGAGCGACGTGGTTCCCCGCACCAGGCTATCATCGATCAGGATGATACTTTTGCCTTTGACTAAATCGCGATTGGCAGAATGTTTGAGTTTAACACCCAGTGTCCGGATCTGCTGTGTCGGTTCAATAAAGGTTCTTCCAACATAATGGTTACGAACAATGCCAAGTTCAAATGGAATCCCCGTAGCCTGGGAATACCCAAGAGCTGCGGGAATGCCGGAATCCGGTACCGGTACCACCATATCGGCTTC
>JAESRR010000090.1 GCA_016764535.1 Cohaesibacteraceae bacterium
CGAAGTCGGAGAACTGCCTCTTAACGCGCAAGTAAAATTACTCCGGGCATTACAGGAAAACGAAATTGATCCTGTGGGGGGTAAAAAGCCGGTAAAAGTTGATTTCAGGCTCATCTCGGCTACAAATCGCGATCTCATTCAATTGGTCAAAGATGGCAAATTTCGCGAAGATTTGTACTATCGCCTTAATGTGTTCCCCATCCGGGTGCCTCCCCTGCGCGACAGACGTGAAGACATCCCCGAGTTAGCGAGACATTTTCTGGCGCGTTTTTCTGCTGAAGAAGGAAAGCGCCTCCTCACTGGTTTTGATGAAAGTGCTCTTGGCATATTGAGCCAGTTCGACTGGCCCGGAAATATTCGGCAACTGGAGAATACAATCTTCCGCGCTGTAGTTCTATGTGACCGGAACAGGCTGTCACTTGAGGAGTTTCCTCAACTATTACCCCATAACCAAACAGACCCATCGTCTCATCATCCAAATCAGATAGGTACACAAAATCAGTTTGATGAACTGAATGAAAATCGACAGCCCTACAAAATGCCTGCCCCGGAAAGACCTCGACCTCCCCGTCAGGACCCATTTGGATTTATCCGTTACCTGAATGATTCCGGACAAATGCGCAGTCTTGAAAATGTCGAAAAGGATATTATTCAGCTCGCTCTTGATCACTATGACCAACGAATGACAGAGGTTGCCCGTCGTCTCGGAATTGGACGTTCAACTCTGTACCGAAAATTAAAGGAGTTCGGTTTACACTCCGAAGACAACGAGATCGCGGCAGAATAAATTTCACTTTTCCGCGATGATGAAAAAACCCGGTTGTGTCCATTGCAATTCCAGGCTTTTTTATTGTCGCGTGATTGATTCGCGACCAAGGGGTCAAATATGTTTCGTGAGCTAGCCATACTTTCCATTCTGGGCACTGTTTCCGGTGCCACGCCTGCAATGGCATTGCATCCTGACACGCATGTTGGTGCAATTTATGCATCATCAAAAATCAGTTTGAAACGTGTTGATCCACTGGCAATTGCAATCGAACACCACCTAAAGAAACGTAGTAAATCTCTTGATTTCCTCACCAAACGGGATCGAGCTGCGGTTGTTTCATTTTATGGCGACAGACAGGGGAAGCCCGTCTGGATAAGGAACGGTACCTGGACATCAGAAGCGCGACAGATTATYTTTCGCATATCCCGCGCTCAACAGGATRGTCTTGACCCGGCAGCGTYTGATTTGCCATCGCTTGGTTTGGGGAAATTGGATCCAGCTTCAATCGATAAGCTTGCGATGGGTGAGCTGATGTTATCCCGGGCTATCGCAACTTACGCCAGGCACGCCTATGCAGGCCGGGKTGATCCCCGTAAAATTTCCAAAAACATTTCATTGCGGTCACATTTGCCAGCTTCCATCAAGGTATTGGAAGACGTGAGTGTTGCTTTGGACCCGCTTAAAATACTTGCAAGTTTCCATCCAACACATCGTGGATTTGTTGAACTCAGGAAAGCCTATCAGGACATTTTGCTTCGGCCGGCACAAGAAGAAAAAATACAAATTACGGCAGGCAAAACGCTCCGCAAGGGCATGCGTTCAGACCGCATTGCATTGCTGCGCCAAAGATTGAATATCGGGACAGAAGAAGGCAACGAGAGATCATTTGATACGGCTCTGCTGGATGCCGTGATACTATTTCAAAAACAAAACGGCCTGATTGTTGACGGCGTGGTTGGCAAAGCCACAATAAAAATACTCAATGGCGCAGGCCAGGATTTGGTGGCAGACATCATTGCCAATCTTGAACGCTGGCGCTGGTTACCGCGTGATCTGGGCCGGTTTCATGTATTTGTAAACATTCCGTCGTTCGAAGTCAGTATCAGCAAGGATAACAAACAAGTTCATAGAACCCGTATTGTTGTCGGCAAAATAAAAAACCAGACACCCATATTTTCAGATGAAATTGAACATGTTGTGGTCAATCCATACTGGAATGTGCCGATGTCAATCGCATCAAAAGAACTATTGCCGAAAATCCGGGCTAATCCCGGACAGTTCTTTTCCAAAAGAAATTATGAAGTTCTCGCTCAAATCAAGGGTCGTACCCGCATAGTCAACCCTGCGAAAATCAACTGGAATCTGGTAACAGCCAAACAAATTCGTTTACGGCAAACACCGGGTGTCCGAAATGCCCTGGGCAGAATTAAATTTATGTTCCCCAATCGTCATGCTGTATATCTTCATGACACACCCTCAAAAAGTCTGTTTAAACGCGACTATCGGGCTTTTAGCCATGGCTGTGTGAGAGTACTGAACCCTATGGATTTTGCAGATGTTATCTTGTCCGAACTTGATGGATGGGATGCAAAACGGGTGAAGAAATTGATTGGTGGTCGGGAAAGAACAATTAATCTCAAAGAGCACATCCCGGTGCATCTAACATATTTCACTACGTATGTTGATGATAATGGCAAACTCCAGCATCGATCTGATCTGTATGGACATCACAGGCGCGTAAAAAAGAAAATGAAGATCTAGGGTCTGTTAACCAGGCAAACTCCTGCTTCCATTTAGAAAATATGTCCCCGGAGCTGAAATTGTACAGTTCCGGGTTCTTTTCGTTAGCCATGTGGCCTTTTTTTCCTCTCATTTAATTGACAAAAGAGGACGGTTGAACAATTTTATTCAACAACAGGCTTGCATGACTGGTAAATGATTAACGATCAAAATCAGGTAAATGATCCGTTAATCGTACCGGGCTAAAATAGCAACTGGCAGAAATAACCTGCACCATTCGACATTGGTGCTTTTTTGGACGGGATTTGGCGGGGAATGGAACTAGCGAAGACATTCGCGCGGTTACGTGTACCAATATTGTGCATGTATGCACTGCTCGTCGGAATTATGGTTTTCTTTATTTCGGAACATGCAGCGGCGTCACAAAAATCCCTTAAGTTGTTTAACACCAATACCCGGGAAACCACTGTCATTGTTTTTAAAAAGAATGGTCGATATGTGCCGGAAGGATTGCGTGCAATAAATCGTATGATGCGGGACTGGCGACGTAATGAAATAATCGACATCGATCCATCGCTGCTCGATGTCGTATGGGATATTTATCGCGCAACCGGTACAAACAAACCAATCCACCTGGTATCCGGGTACAGATCTCCTGCAACAAACAAAATGCTCCGCAGTCGCAACAAAGTCGTAGCTAAAAACAGCCTGCATACGCAAGGCAAAGCCATGGATTTTTATATTCCTGGTGTGAGTGCGCAAAAACTGAGAAACCTCGGCCTACAATTGCATCTGGGCGGAGTGGGGCATTATCCACGATCAAAAAATCCCTTTGTACATATTGATACAGGAACAGTTCGTCACTGGCCAAGGCTGTCCCGTGGCCAGCTTGCAAGAGTATTTCCTGCTGGCAATACGATGCACGTGCCACGCGGAGGTACTGCTTTTTCTGGATATAAACGTGTCAAATCGGTCAGTGATCGAACCAAATCAAATATGCGACGCAACACACAGCTTGCGTTGGCAAAACGTACAACACGGTCTCAACAATCAACGGCAGCCAAACGTACACCACTTTTTGGTGGATTATTCGCACGTAAAAAGACAAAATCTACCGCGCAGCCCGTACAGACCCCGGCGGTTTTATCCACCAGTATCAATTCATCTTCAGATTCTGACATTCTAATTGCAGCGATTAGACAACAACCAAGCCCTAAACCGCTTTTGCTCGAGCGTTTATCCAGACATGCTACCGAAGCATCCGGGATTGTCGCGAATGTTACAGAATCACAACAGGCAACTATCGGGACAAACATTTCAAACCAGCCATTGCAAGCCGGAGATGCAAGCCAGCTAAACGATCCTTTGCTTGCTGCAATTATCGGAGCTGATCAATTACCTTTTGATGTGTTGCCAAGTGTACGCTCACTCAGAAGTAAAACCAGTGATGATAATCTGTTGGTTGCTGGTCTGAGCCGAAAAGAACCGGTATCAGTTGCCAACATTCAAATTCCGGCCAGTACAATATTGACCCAGCCGGAACGATCCAGCATCAAAATTCAGTCAAGTCATGCAAGCCTTGGCTTTGCCGCTCGATCAACGTCTAATCCCATCAATAATCTTTTGGAAACGAATAAAACGTCGAGAACAAAATTTGCTGAATTCGCATCGATCGACGTCGGGGAAACATCCACTATTCTCGATAATGCTCCAGCCCGATATACTGGAAAATCCGCATCGCTCCGTGATCTGGATCAGACTTTTGAAATCTACAATCCATCTGTATTTGAACCTGCATCAGCAACACTTACGATGTATGCCGCATTAAGCCTTCCCAACCCATCCAGCATTGTCAGCCTGTATGAGGTGCCCAAAAGCATGATATATGTTCAGTTTACCGGTTCAGCGATTGCGTCCATGAAAAAAGCTCAATTCAAGGGACCTTCGGTTCAGGCACTTAGAACAATTACATTTTATTGATTGTTTTTGCATTCTCCATTTCATCAAAGCAAAACCCGGTGCGAATGCAACCGGGTCCTGACAGATACAGAATTGAACGGTAAATCAATCTGGTTTCAGCTCTGAATATCAGGTGCCATCCCCAGCGCATGGAGATAAAGATCCAGCAATGCTTCCTGTTCCTGTCTCTCGTTATCGTCCTGTTTTCGAATGCGTACAATAGAACGTAATGTTTTGGTATCGTAACCATTGCTTTTGGCTTCTCCATAGACATCCTTGATGTCATCTGAAATAGCCTTTTTTTCTTCTTCCAGCCGTTCTATTCGCTCAACAACCGAACGAAGCTGATCTGCTGCAATTCCACTTGCTCCGGACATTTCTGTCTCCTTTTGCAGGGTTACACCCTTTGTGCATTATTCGTTTTCAGGTGAATGACTAACTTCAAAAGCCCGTTTTTGATCCGCGCTCGCCTCAGTTTGATATTGTGTCTTCCATTCAGAAAATGGCATGCCGTATATAATTTCCCGGGCGGATTCCTTGTTCATATCCTGACCTGCTTCCCGGGCCGCTTCCATATACCAACGAGAAAGGCAATTACGACAGAAACCACTCAAATTCATCAAATCGATGTTCTGAACATCGGTTCTATCGCGAAGATGAGTTACAAGGCGTCTAAATGCGGCTGCTTCCAGCTTTTCCTGGGTTTCCGGGGAAATTTCCGTCATTTCGATCTCCTGATTCCATAACCGGTTTGTCGCGCTATGTTTCATGATGACCGGGATCATTCAATGGAAAATGTTGGAGAAGCAATCAATATACTATCAGTTGTGGATTTAGGGAGTGTCGGAATACATTCCAAATCCTGGTTCAGACAAAATTCAGGACCATATAAATAGCATCAACCTGAGAATTACAGGAATCCCAGCTCATTATCAAACTCATGCTCAACTCAGGTTGTGGGTGATGAAAGAAAACCGGCCGGGATATTGACTTAATTGCCTGAACAGCACACAAACAACCGCGCAGAAAAAGAGCGTAAAATATAATGAACAATAGAACTGACCATACATCCTGGGCTTCCTTCAGAAGCTTTCCAGGTGGTCTTATTTCCTTGCTTGGACTGTTTGTATTTTTTCTGGCAAGCAGCTGGTCTCTACCGGAGGCACACGCCGGTTTTCGGCTATGCAACAAGACCGGTAACCGAATTGGTATTTCAATCGGATACCAACCTCCTGAAAGCAAGGAATGGCTTACTGAAGGCTGGTGGAATATCAGTCCGGATCAATGCAAAAACATTCTGAATGGTGCTCTGATTGCACGTTATTATTACTTGCATGCAATCGACTATGATGAAGGCGGCATTTGGTCAGGCAAGGCGTTTATGTGTACACGCAACAAGGAGTTCGAAATCAAAGGCATACACGATTGTATAGCCCGGGGTTTTGAACGTACCGGATTTTATGAAATAGACACCGGCGGAGAGCCACACTGGACTGTTCAACTTACCAAACCGACTCAAAAAAGGTCTAAATATCGATGAGACGTAACCGCAAGGTCAAAATACTAGCAACCCTGGGTCCAGCTTCAAAAGACGAGAAAATGATAAAATCTCTCTGGGAAGCCGGCGCAGATGTTTTTCGCATCAATATGAGCCATTCATCTCATGAAATGTTGCGGGAATATGTAAAGACCATACGCGGAATCGAACGTGAAGTCGGGCGCCCCATAGGTATCCTCGCAGATTTGCAGGGCCCCAAATTGAGACTGGGAGAATTCGCCGATGGATCGGTGCTGCTTGTGAATGGTGCAAATTTCAGACTGGACGGCAGTGATACACCTGGAGATGTAAATCGGGTTTGCCTTCCGCACCCGGAATTATTTGATTCTGTTGAAGCCGGACATGCGCTCCTGCTGGATGATGGCAAAGTCTGTTTGCGTGTTGTAGCGCGCAAGGGAGATGTGATTGACACCAAAGTTGAAGTTGGCGGCAAGATGTCCAATCGCAAGGGTGTTAGTTTCCCTGATTCCATGCTCAATCTTTCGGCCATGACTCCAAAAGATCACTCTGACCTTACGGCCGCGCTTGAAGCAAAAGTTGACTGGATTGCACTGTCCTTCATTCAGCGCCCCGAGGATGTTGCCGAAGTGCGTAAAATTGTTCGTGGCAGTGCCGGCATCCTCTCCAAGATTGAAAAACCCCAGGCCGTCGAGAGAATTGCGGAAATTGTTGAGTTGTCAGACGCCTTGATGGTCGCCCGCGGAGATCTTGGTGTGGAAATGCCTCTGCAACAGGTTCCCGGAGTACAGAAACAAATCACCCGCGCTGCAAGACGGGCTGGCAAGCCGGTGATCGTTGCGACACAGATGCTCGAATCGATGATCGAATCACCGGTCCCCACTCGTGCAGAAGTTTCAGATGTCGCTACTGCAGTTTATGATGGTGCCGATGCAATTATGTTGTCCGCAGAGTCGGCCGCCGGTTCATTTCCGCTAGAGGCGGTTCAGACCATGAACAGCATTGCGGAAGAAGTGGAGCAGGATCAAAATTATCAGCGGATAATCCATTCCCTGCATACGGAGCCCGAAGCAACCGGTGCCGATGCCATATCTGCAGCAGCGCGGCAAATTGCCGAGACGCTGAATTTGGCTGCAATTGTTTGTTATACCTCATCTGGTGCAACAGGCTTGCGTGCTGCAAGAGAACGCCCGCAGACACCTATAATTACGCTTTCGCCAATACCGGAGACTGCTCGCAGACTTTCGCTTGTATGGGGCCTTCACAGCGTCGTCAGTGATGATGCGGCAGATCTTGATGACATGGTCGATAGAGCATGCCGGTTGTCCCATCGTGAAGGATTTGCAAAGCCCGGGCAACGACTAATCGTGACCGCTGGTGTACCACTTGGAACACCTGGCGCGACAAATATGCTAAGAGTGGCTTTTGTTGGAGCCGATGGACTGGGTGGTATTTAACCCACGCCAATCGGATCATATATGTTGAAGGGCTCTCTTTTTGTAGAGCCCTTTTAATGCTTCAATCGCGGGCTGCAAATTTGGATGCAACCTCAAGGCGGTTTCGTAAGCCGTAATTCCAAGATCAATTTCACCGATATTCCGATATATGGAACCCAGGCCCAGCCAGGCTCCAAAATGCCTTGGTTCCCGGGCCAGTGTTTGCCTGACATCCGCGAGAGACTTTCCATAACTTCGCATCAGAAAGTGCACACTGGCTCTCTTGTTCCAGCCTTCTGTATAGTTTATATCCAGGGATAATATCGCATCAAGGATGTCCAGGGCTCTGGGAAGTTGCCTCTTTGAGATAAGCAACATGGCACCACGCATCATAAATCTTTGCGTATCGCTACCTTCTTGTAACATCGCAACAATAAGTCTGGTCTCGGCAGATTGCGCGTCAACATTTCCGCGAGCGTCTCTTAATTTTTTAAAAAGAGGATCAAGATTCTTACTTTGCAGTTGTGATTCCCCGGCTTCAACAACCGCAGAAAACTGCAACACAGCAAATGGTGCATAAAAAATCAGGAAAAATCTTAAGATAATAACGCGCATGCGCCTGACCATAAAGTCAAACGCATGCGTCGTCAAAAGATGTTTGGAACAAAAGTCCCGTCAACAAGCAGATTAACCCTGACGCGCTTTAAAACGCGGGTTCTTCTTGTTGATTACAAAGACCTTGCCCTTACGGCGAACAATCTGGCAATCTTTCGAGCGGCGTTTTACGCTGGATGAAAC
The DNA here is from genome assembly GCA_016764535.1 of Cohaesibacteraceae bacterium. Lineage (GTDB taxonomy): Bacteria > Pseudomonadota > Alphaproteobacteria > Rhizobiales > Cohaesibacteraceae > JAESRR01. Next base: position 8,219 of record JAESRR010000090.1, read on the forward strand.
CTTCATCACAACTCTCCTGCCGCTACTGCGGCCGTTATCTCCCGAATCAAATTGACTCGAGAAGAACTCATCATTTTCGGTCCCTATCAGTCGCTCAAATAAGCGAATGGAGGGCGAGGATGGTAGGCACCGTCCTCTGAAAAATCTCTTACTATGGTTCCTTGAACCGTATCAAGGAACCTTTTTCACCCAAATC